>CAYGOG010000020.1:0-10796 GCA_964351415.1 uncultured bacterium
CTCCATGAGCGACCGGACGCCCCGAATCTGACGCACCTCGCGCTGAGGCGCTTGCGGCAGCGCAAAGTAGCTCTGCAACAGCGTTTCAATCGTCCCGCCCGAGATGTAAAGCCAGGGCGTCGCCCGCGCTCCGTGCCGCGCCTTGGCCCGCCGGATCGCTCCCTCCATAAACGCCCTTTCCTGCATGTTTTGGATGACTGCCGTCATCACCCACTTCACCTCCTCCTCCGCGCCGACAAAGTTCAGCCGCCGCACGACATCGCGCTCGATCTGCACCAAAAATTCGCGCACTAAGCGCAAAAATTGTTCCGCGTTCTCAATTGGCTCCCACGTCGTCGCGCTCCCGCGCCACCCCTTATAGGCCAACCGAAACCCGGCCGGCTGATCCTCAAACGCCACCCCTTCCGCAATCGACGGATCGTACACCTCTTGAAACGCCTCGGGAAACCGCGTCACCCATTCTTGCACAAGCGTGCGCACCAACTGCGACACCCCTTCCGCTACCAGAAACGCCCGCTCTTGCTCGGCTCCCTTCAACATCTGAATCCGGTCGTTCCACATCTCCAACCGCTGTCCCACTACATCCATCAATAGCGCCGTCAATCCGCCCCGCTCCTCCGGATGCAGCCCCAACCCCACGTACAAGTTCCACGTCGAAAAATCTGCCTTTACATCGCACAGCGACGCCACCGTGTATTCCCACGCCCGCAGCAGCGGACAATCGGCAAACGCCAAAAAGGCATTCTTCCCTTTCTCATATGCCTCGCGCCACCGATCGTATCCCGACTTCGGCTGAATCACCACTTCGCCGTGCAGCGGCTGCTGCGCAAACCGAACCCGCTCTTCCGTCACGTGAAACACCTCCCGCAGCGCGCTCTGCAGCAACTCATCCACCGTCTGCGCGTCCCAGGTTGCAGGCGCTACCACGCCCGCCGCCTCAAACGCCCGCTTTAAGCCGGGGCTCATCCCCTTTGCAATCTTGTGCAACTCCCCCGTGCCCCAATTCATCGCGAGCGGCACGCGCAACTCTTGCCCCTCCACCACCCGGATCAGCTGCCCCTTTGCAAACAGCGACTGGATATCGTCAAAAAATTTTTCGGGATGGAGCCGCTGCACCAACTGACACGGCGCCGTCGCAAAACACGATCCCACCGTCTGCCTTAAAGGGGTGCACCACGCCACCAGCGCCGCCATCTGCGCATCGAGCGTCCCCGCCGTCAGCCGAATCAGCGCCTCCACCCCGCGGTGCGCAAAGGGCGGCCCCATCTTTTTCAGCCGCGCTTCCAAATCGGGATGCCGCGCCCACCGCTCCACATACTCGAGATGATCGTCCAAAATCAGCTCGCCCGTCCGCGGAATGGGCCGCCCTTCGCGGATCGCCTTTGCCGCCTCCAACCCCACAATCCGCGCCTTCACGCGGAAGGGGTCTTGCAGTGGATTTGCCTCAAGTTCTTGAATCAGAATGGGATCAAACATGATGTAAAGCCGCTTTACATTTGGAACGGGGTCTTCGTAAACTGATAGCTTATGAAAATCCATGCCAATAAGAAAGCTTTAGAAATTTCTCCCGGCACAACCGCTCGCGCCGTCGCCGAATCGCTTCACCTCACCGCGCCCGAACAGGCGATCGCCGTCACGATTAATGGTGTCCTCCGCGATCACGACACGCCTCTCCAAGACAACGACGTCGTCGAGTTCCACTCCTTTGACGACCCTGTGGGGCGCGATATGTTCTGGCACTCCTCCGCGCACGTCCTTGCACAGGCAATCCTCCGCCTCTATCCCAATGCAAAGCCCACGATCGGCCCGCCCATCGAGCAAGGCTTCTACTACGACTTTGCCGATCTGCACATCTCCGACACCGACTTCGACAAGATCGAAGCCGAGGTGGAAAAAGTGCTCGCCGAGCAACACCGCCCCAAGCGGCTCGAATATCGCAACAAAGCCGAAGCCAAAAACGCCTTCCGCGACAACCGCTATAAACTCGAGTTGATCGACTCGTTCGAAGATCCGCAGGTCACCGCCTACCAACAGGGCGAATTCCTCGATCTGTGCCGCGGCCCCCACATCGGCTCCACCTCGAAAATCAAAGCTTTCAAAATCCTCAAAACCTCCGGCGCCTACTGGCGCGGCGACTGCTGCCGCGAGATGCTCACCCGCGTCTACGCCATCTCATTCCCCGATAAAAAGCGGCTCAAAGAATATCTCACCATGCTCGAAGAGGCCAAGAAGCGGGACCACAAAATCGTCGGCCCCGCGCTCGACCTCTTTACATTCCGCGAAGAAGCTCCTGGCATGCCCTTTATCTTGCCCCACGGCCTCATCGTGTGGAATCGGCTCATCGAATTCCTCCGCGAGTGCTTGCGCGAGTCGGACTACATCGAAATCAAGACACCCCAAATCCTCACCCGCGAACTGTGGGAGCGGTCGGGCCACTGGTTTCACTACAAAGAAAACATGTACACCACCCATGTGGAAGAGCGGGACTTCGCCATCAAGCCGATGAACTGCCCCGGCTGCATGCTCTACTTTAAGTCGGCCACTCACAGCTACCGCGAGCTCCCCTTGCGCGTCGCCGAGATCGGCCACGTGCACCGCTTTGAGGCGTCCGGCGCCCTCAACGGCCTCTTCCGCGTTCGCGGCTTCCACCAAGACGATGCGCACCTCTTCATGCGCCCCGACCAAATCCGCTCCGAAATCCTCGCTCTCCTCCACCTCGCCGACAAAATCTACATGACGTTCGGCCTCCCCTATAAACTAGAGCTCTCCACGCGCCCCGAGAAATCGAAAACCATCGGCTCCGACGCCGACTGGGACAACGCCACCGACGGCCTCCGCGGCGCGCTCGACGACTGGGGACACTCCTACCGCGTCAACGAAGGCGACGGCGCCTTCTATGGCCCCAAAATCGACATCCACATCCGCGATGCGCTCAACCGCACCTGGCAGTGCGGCACGATCCAACTCGACATGTCGCTCCCCGAGAAGTTTGAGCTCGAGTACGTCGACAGCGACGGCGCCCACAAGCGCCCCGTCATGCTCCACCGCGCCCTCTTCGGCTCGATCGAGCGATTCTTCGGCATCCTCACCGAGCACTTCTCCGGTAAATTCCCCTTCTGGCTCAGCCCTTACCAAATGCGCATCCTCACCGTCGCAGATCGGCACGTCCCCTACGCAAAAGAAGTGCTCCACCGGTTCCGCGCACTCGGCTTTGCCGCCGAACTCGACGACGCGCAGGAATCGGTCGGGAAAAAAGTGCGCACTGCGCAAATGCTGAAAGCAAACTACATCCTCACCATTGGCGATCAAGAGGTAGAAAAGAAAACCATCGCGCTCCGCACACGAGACAATGTGGTGCACGGCGAAGTTGACATTTCTGAATTTCTTGCTAATGTCACTAAAGAAAGAGACGCGCGCGCGCTTCTTTCTCCCTATTCGACGGAGCCGAATGCCGATCATCACCGTAAGTAGTTTCAAAGGCGGAACAGCCAAGACATCCACCTCACTCAACATCGGAGCTGCCCTGGCCAAAAACCACGGCAAAAAAGTTCTGTTGATCGACTTCGATGCGCAGGCAAATCTCACCACAGGACTCGGCTTCGACCCCGACGAGCAAGACAGCATGGCCCCCGTTCTCCAAGGAGAGCGGAGCATCCAAGAAGTGATCTTGCCCACCTGCATCCCCAACCTCCACCTCATCCCCGCCGACACCTGGCTGGAGCGCGTGGAAGTGTCGGGGCCGCTCGCCTCCGACCGCTACTCACACGAAAGATTAAAAGAAATTTTACGACCCCTTCAATTTGACTTTGTCTTCATCGACACCCCCCCTTCTCTTTGCTGGCTCACCGAATCGGCGCTCATCGCGTCCCACTATTCACTCGTCTGCGCAACCCCCGAATTCTATAGTGTTAAAGGACTGCAGCGCCTCTCGCTCTTCATGAATAATATTGCGGAGCGACACGGCCTCAAAGTCCTCGGTGTCTCCCTCTCGTTTTGGAACCCGCGCGGCAAAAGCAACAACGCCTTTTTAAAGGTGATTGAGCAAACTTTCCCACAAAAGCTCTTGAACGCAAAGATTCGGCGAGATATCGCAGTATCAGAGGCGGCTATCTACGGGAAACCGGTCATTGACACGGCTCCCGCTTCGCGAGCAGCGGAGGATATCACCGCCTTGACGCAAGAACTTTTGACGAGGATTTAGGGTATGCCCAAGTTTCAGGATCTCCTCAACTTTCGATTCCGCACCAAGGAACAACCGGGTGTCGATAAAATGACCGCGCTGGTCGAGCGCGCTGCAAGCGGAGATCTCTCCAGTTTCTCCGGTGTGTTCCGCGTCGTTGAGCTCAACGAGACGGAAAAACAAGAGCTCGCCGTTATTTTGCGCGACTACCGGCACAACGAAACCGATGATATCGCCGCCGATCTCAAGAGCCTCGAGGGGATCACCTCGGAGGTCAAGGCGATCACCAATCAGGCGGTTATCCTCCACGGCGAGCGGATCAAACGGGCGCAAGAGATCTTTAAAAACTACCGCGATGGCGCGTTTACAGCTTGGCTATTAGCCACTTATGGCAATCGCCAAACGCCCTATAACTTCCTTCAGTACTACGAGTTCTACAACACCGTGCCGGCCGAACTGCACAACAAAATCGATCAGATGCCGCGCCAGGTGATCTACACCCTCGCGAGCCGCGCTGGCGAACTCGACAAGAAGCGGCAGATCATCGAAGCCTACGCAGGGCAGCCGAAACAAGAGCTCCTCACCCTCATCCGGAAGCAGTTTCCTCTTCCCGAAGATGATCGCCGCCACCCCAACTTCACGCAGCACGCGCTCCAATTCTTGCGCCGCGCGAAAGAGACGCTCCGCAATCCGGTATGCGTCCCTTCCGAGGCGGAGAAAGTGCAGCTCAAGCTCGCACTCGAGCAGCTGCGCCAGTTAGTCGACAAGATCTAGATGACATTGGACACCTTTGAGAGCCCCCTCGCAACTCGGTATGCGAGTCCTGAGATGGGGGCTCTATTCTCTTCCCGCAACCGCGCCCTCCTGTTCCGGCGCCTCTGGATCGCCCTTGCCCGCGCAGAGCAAACGCTCGGTCTCCCCATCACGACAGCGCAACTCCACGCCATGGAGACCGCGCTCCCCCACATCGACTTCGACGCTATTGCCGCCTACGAGAAAAAGCTCCGCCACGACGTGATGGCCCACATCCACGCCTACGGCGATCAGTGCCCCGTCGCCAAACCAATCCTCCACCTCGGCGCCACCTCCACCTACGTCACCGACAACGCCGATCTCATCATCCTTCGGAGCAGCCTCCAACTCCTCTACACTAAACTCCTCCACCTCATCAACCGCCTTACCCACCTCGCCGATCAATTGGCCGACGCCCCCTGCCTCGCCTATACCCACTATCAACCCGCGCAACCCACCACCATCGGCAAGCGAATCGCCCTCTGGCTCCAAGACCTCCTCCTCGACGCGCAAACCCTCGAAGCCCTCATCGCCTCGCTTCCCTTCCTCGGCGCTAAAGGAGCCACCGGCACACAGGCCTCTTTCCTCGCCCTCTTTAACGGCGACGCCCGCAAAGTCGAAGCCCTCGAGCGGCACATCGCCGACAGCTTCAACTTCACCACCATCCTCCCCATCTGCGGCCAAACCTACACCCGCAAACTCGACCTCAACATCCTCAACGCACTCAGCTCTTTTGCCGCCACTGCGCACAAACTCGCCACCGACCTGCGCCTCCTCGCCCACGACGGCGAGATTGCCGAATCGTTCTCCGAACACCAAGTGGGCTCCTCCGCCATGCCCTACAAGCGCAACCCCATCTACTCCGAGCGGATCTGCGCCCTCTCCCGCTATCTTATGACTCTCCCCGCCAATGCCGCCATGACCGCCGCCACCCAGTGGCTCGAGCGCTCCCTCGACGATTCCGCCAACCGGCGCATCGTCCTCCCCGACGCATGCCTCACCGCCGACGCGCTCCTCAACCTCCTCCTCCACCTCTTCACCACCCTCCACTTCTCCCTAGACGCCTCCCTCCACCGCCTCAACGCCCAACTCCACCACCTCGCGATGGAACCCATCCTCATGGCCGCCGCGCAAAAAGGGGGCAATCGGCAAGAGCTGCACGAGCGACTCCGCCTCCTCTCCACGCACACCTCGACCGACGCGCTCCTCAAAGCTATCGCCGCCGATCCCGCATTTAATCTATCTTACCCAGAGCTTGAACAGCTCCTGTCAAACCTCGTCGGCCTCGCGCCGCACCAAACGCGCGCCTACCTCTCCCGCGAAGTGCGCCCCTACCTCGCCGCGCACCCGCTTCCACCACTTAAACCGACTGCCGTACACGTTTAAACGTCGGCAAAAACTGGCGCACAAATGCCAGATACAACCGCGCCTCTACAGCGGGCGGCGGCATCACAAGCGGCATCCGCAGCGGCGATGTCATCTTCCCCATCCAATTTAACAGCGCCTTCACGCACTGCGGATTGGTCGTCTGATACAGCGCCCCCAACAGCTCCTGATACTGTGCCATACGCGCCTCAGCCTCAACCCATTCCCCTTGTAAAGCCAGGTCCACCAACAGCCGCCATTGCCGCGGAATCACATTCCCAATCACCGAAATCGCCCCAATCGCCCCCGCCCGCACCGATTCCAACAGCTGCCCATCTTCGCCGCAAATCAGCGGCACCGACCACTTCTGCACCGGACCCGAATCCTTCACCGCCGCAAGTCCCATCCCCGACTCCAACTTCACACCCGCTCGACTCGGATTGTTGTATCCCACAATCGGCACGCCCACCTTCATCACTTCTTGATAGTGCAACCGCAGCCCCTCTTGCGACGGCCGCACATAATAGGGCGTCACCACCAAACAGCCATCGACACCCAGCTCCGCCGCCTGCTCCGTCAGCCGCACCGTCTCCTTCGTGCTCATCGCACCCGTTCCCGCCAATACCGGCACCCGCTTATCCGCGACCGCCACACACGTCTCAATCACAAGCGCGCGCTCCTTGTCGCTCAAGAGCGTCCCTTCGCCCGTCGTGCCGCAGCACACAATCCCTTCCGTCCCTTCGTGAATTTGCCAATCGATAAATTGCTCCAGCGCGAGCCGATCGACGTGCTCTTTGCCATTGAAAGGAGTTACAATTGCAACTAGGGAACCGGGAAACATGAGAACCTCCAAACCTGGATTCTCTGCCTTCCCCTATTTGTGCGCTAGATCTCTCAAATTCTCATGACATCTCTTCGCCAAATGCCAGAATTCAATCAGCGCTTGCCGCGGAGAAACCTCGAACGGAATCTCCTGCTCCAACACCACACGCCCCTCCGCGCCCAACGTAAATTCGGTCTCGTGTGGGCGAAACACCTTCCCTTTCCGCGCTTCCACAAACTGCGACAACTCTTTTGACCCCACCGCCGTCACCGGCAGCGTCAATTTAAGTTTACGCGTTTTCCGATCCCACGAGAGCGAGATCTCGGGATCCAAAGGCAGGTAAGCTAGCAGTCGAGCGGCGTCCATGGACTTCAAGTATACCTTAAAATCCCTTTACGATACACATTGTAAAGCCGCTTTACATTGAGTCCCCCCAACTCAATTTTTTAGCTGCTTTGTACTCCGGATCCCGCTTCAAAACCACCCGCTCTTCAATCTTTCCCTCCGTGCAGAGCGGCACCCGCAGCCGCCCGTGCCCCACCCGCACCGACCCCACCAACCGCGCGGGCGGCGCGACAACAGATTTCTTGGAGACCAGAAGGTAAGAAAATTTTTCATCCTCATAGCCCAGCTCGCCCCCCTTCAATTGCCGATGCACGCGACTCCGCGCCACCCGCGCTGAAAAGTGGCACCATCTGTCCGTCCCCTGCATGGGACACCGCAGCGCATGCGGACACGGCGCTGCCAAATGCAACGGCACTTCCAGCGCCCATGCACGCACGTCTAAAATTCTTTGATATCCGCGCGGCGTGCCCGGCTCCACAATCAGCAGATAGTTGCCGCCGTTTTGGCGCCACTCTTCGAGAAACGGCATCGACACCATTTCTGCAAACACATACGAAACGACGGTGAGATCTTCGCCGCGGCAAACGGTGCGCCCCAAATCGCGCTGCTCCCACGTCCCCTCGAGTCCCAGCTCGCGTCCCACAGCGATCGCCTCGCCGCTCGGCTCCACAAGTCGCGCCGCCACATCGGGAAACAGATCGCGCGCCGCCCACGTGGCCGTGCCGGGACCGGCGCCCACATCGAGCATCCTTCTCGGCGCTTCCGGCAGCTCGCAGAGAGCGCGGTGCACCGCGGCATACGTTGCTGGCATCCGCACCAACAGATAGGCGAGGAGCGCGTCGCGCGAATGAAACGGCGACGCCTCTTCGCGCCGATAGCTTTCGGTGAGCGCCTCCGAGGCAGCCTTCAACCGCGCAAGCGGAATGCCCGCGATCAGCCGCTCGAGTGCGTCAGTGAATTTTAATAGCGACATCGGCGTGCATTCCGGAGCGAAGCGGATCGGTTTCGCCATCGAGAGTGATGCGGACAGGAAGCGCCCCATTTTCCATCTCTTGCCCAAGCGCAACGACATGTCCGTACCAGCTGCGCGAAGATCCCGGGAAAGAAACTTTTGCCTCTTGGCCAAGGGCCACTTTGGCAAGCGCCTCTTCGGGGACGTAGGCGATCACGGCGCTATTGCCCTCGTGCGCGATGCGCAAAATGGGCTCACCTGCTTGAGCCACTTCGCCCACCCGCTTATACACGCCCACTACTTTGCCAGTGCAAGGCGCCGTAATCTGCAGCTGCTTCAATTCGGCGCGGATGCCCGCAAGCTTTGCCTGCGCCACAGCCCAGTCGGCCATCGCGCGGTCGCACCTACCTTGAGCCTCTTGTAAAGCCAGGAGCTGAAAATCCACATCTCCTTGAGCCACAATGCCGCTCTCATATTGCTGCCGCGCCACAATATAGGCGTCCATCGCCCCATCCACCTCGCCCCGCTCCGCCTCAATCCGCTGCTGTGCCGCGTCGAGTCCCGCCGCCGCCAACGATTCCTGCGACCGCAACAGCTCCGTCTCAAAACTCAACAGCGGCCGCCCCGCCTCAATGCGCACCCCCTCGGCAAACGCCCCTTCCACAATGCGCCCCAGCCGATCGCTCGACACGGTGACAATCTCCGCGCGCCACTCGCCCTTGACTCCCCGCATCCACGGATACACAGCCACAGCCCAATAGGAACCGACCAAGACCAAAAGCAAGACAAGGGAAACGGTGCGCCACGACTGCATCCCCACAGAATAGGCTGCCGCGGAGATCGATTCAAGCGGCGCGGCGCTGAATCCCCTCTAAAATTTCTTCGAACGCCTGCTGGTAAGTCTCTTCTTGAAACGAGTGGTGGATCGGCCGCCGGCGCGGCAACACAAAATGCACCTCGTGCGGCCGCCGCAACAGCGTCGCCATCAAGTTGAACAAATCAAAATAGGGGACCGGATCGCCCACCGACACCACATTGGTCACCCGATAGCCGTCGCCCCGCAAAATCTTCTCCGGCCCAAACGCCACCACCTCTTGGATCCGCCCCCTTAAACCGCAATTCATGTGCTGCAGCGCATATTTCCCCAGCGCCGCCCCTTTGCTGTGCAAAATCAACACGATGTACGACTCGGGCGCGCACTCCGCAATCGCCGTCTCCAGTTTCCGCGTAAACGCCTCCGCATTGGGCGTCCGATGCCCAAAAAACAGACAAATCGCATCCAACAAATCGCCCATAAAGCCGCGGCTCGGCGTCCAAATCGGCACAACCGGCGCCCCCGTCCGCTCCCGAATCCACCGCGCCGCAGCCAAGCAATCCTCCTCCCGATTCAAGATCCCGCTCGCGTACAGAAACACCAAACGCCCCGGATCGACCGCATCCAACCGGCGCAACAACTGCGTGTACGGATTGCGCGTCGGCATCGGATCCAGGTTAAACTGCAAAAGCCTTCCTGCGTAGATCACCGCACTCTGCAGAAACGGCACCGGCGGCAAAAAGTGGAGCCCCACAAATTGCACCGCCGCGCCCGCCGCAAAGCAGCTCCACTGCAGCGCATTTTCCACCCCTGTGTGCGCCGTTGAAAATCCGATCGTCCCATACGGCGTGCCCCAATACGCCTGAAACGAAATGTCAAACCCCGCATAGGTAAACAGCCCATTGCGATCCCGATTCAGCACCGGATTGTTGTGCACATACTGAAACAGATCGGGGCTATCCACCGCGCCAGATGGATCGGCCGTCAACCACCGCCGCGTTTCCGGCACATAATATCGACGCCCGAAGTACACCATCCCCGTCTCATCGTCGCACCGCTTCGATGCATAGCGCCACGGATTCAAATACCGCCCCCCGACGCCGCGCCCAAACGAATCAAACGCATACTGCTCCACCACCTCCGCCCGCTCATTCATCAAACCGACGCAATTTCCCTGTAGATCTTGCAGCGGCACATACAACTTGCCCCCAATCTCCATTGCCACCGCAACGCCATGCATCATCAACCGCAATTCCATCAGCGACCCATCGGCCCTTGCCGACCCCATCTCCTCCTCGCCGTCGTAAAAATAGCAATCGGAGCGCGCGACACACCACACACCGCCCCGCAGCACCTCCACCACTTTTGTCATCCGCCGATCGAACGGATCGTACGTCATCCGCACCCGTTTCTCCGGCCACTGCACCTCGATCAACCGATTCAGCCCATCGTACACACACGCGCCGCCCCGCTCTTCCTCCGCCCCCTCTTCCACAACCAACTGCGACTGCGCGTCGTACTGAAA
>CAYGOG010000021.1:0-10336 GCA_964351415.1 uncultured bacterium
TGGGGCAAAAGGCAAAGACTATGAGAGGTGTTTGCTGACCAGACGTGTCATTTCGAACATGTTGACAGTTTTTTTGCCGCCAAAGATTTTTTGGAGCTTTTCATCTGCCACGATATTGCGCTTGTTTTTCTTATCTTGCAGATTGTTCTTCTTGATGTACGCCCATAATTTCTTGGTCACTTCGGTGCGAGGGAGTGGCCCTTTGCCGACGACTGCAGCGAGCTCTTCGCTCACTTTCATGGGTTGCATAAATTTCGAATTTTTCGCTTTTGTTGCCATTTTTTTGTGTCTCCTATGAGAGGCAATTCGTTTAAGTCCTCAAGAAATCTTTTTAGCTCCCGAGAGAATTTCGAGTCAAAGTGATTCTACACGAGAACCCTTTTTTCTATCTCGGTGTTGTGGCAGAGTAGAGTGCTTCAACAACTGTTTTGAGTTACTCGATGACCGATGCAGAGAGTCCTTTTTCCATAGAGAAAAATGGGTGGGATCAGGGGGTTCTTTTGGGGCAGGGGAAGAGGCTTGTGGAGCCGCCCCCAGGAGACCCCAAGATAGTTGCAGAATTTTCGCAGAGGCTCCGCGCATTGGACCGTTTTTACCGAGAAATGGGCGGTTTAGAGGGATATCAGAGGCAGATTCAGGAGCTGATTCGGGGGAAAAAGGGCGCTCCGCAGGAGGGTCCCTATGAGCAACCCGCTCTGGTGGACATTCGGAATCCGCGGCCGGAGGCGATTGCAGCGGGCATCGCGGGGATGCCGCTCCTCGCCGAAATCTATCCTGTAGGAGGGGCGGCCGATCGGCTCCACTTGATCGATGAGGCGACGGGCAGCGAATTGCCCGCGGCGAAGTTGCAATTTGAGGGGCGCTCTCTCCTCGACGGGATGATGCGCGATCTGATTGCGCGGGAGCACCTCGCCGGGCAATCGGGGTTGACTCCAGTGGCGTTGATGACGTCGGGAGAAAAGGACAATCACCGCCATGTGCTCCAAATTTGCGAGGAGGCGGGGTGGTGGGGGCGGCCGCGCGAGCTGTTTCGCCTCTTTGAGCAGCCTCTTGTCCCCGCGGTCGATCCCGAGGGCAACTGGTGCTGGCGCGGCCCCTATCGGCCTCTCTGGAAGCCGGGCGGCCATGGCGCGCTCTGGAAATTGGCGCGCGATGAAGGGGTTTTAGAGTGGTTGAGGGGAATGGGGCGGCGCAAGGCGATTGTGCGGCAAATCAACAACCCGCTTGTGGGAGTCGATGCGAGTTTGCTCGCCTTTGCAGGCGAGGGGTTTTTGCGCGATGCCTCATTTGGATTTTTGGCGTGTCCGAGGCTTGCGGGAGCGGCTGAAGGGGTATTGGCGTCGCATCGGGGGCGGATCACGTGTGTCGAGTACTGCGACTTTGAGAAGCGGGGCATTCAGCCCGAGCTGTACCCGGCCAACTTAAACCTTCTGTTTGTCGATCTCGAGGCTATTGAGCAGGCGGTCAAACGGGCTCCTTATCCCGGTTTGCTCGTCAACTTTAAGCGGGCGGAGTACGAGACGGTGACGGGAGAGAAGCGGGAGGGGCCTGTCGCGCGACTCGAGTCGACGATGCAAAACATCGCCGAAGAATTTGCCGATGGCGTGTTTGTGGCCTATCAAGAGCGGGAGCGCTCTCTTTCGCCTGCTAAGCGGGCGTATGCGGCGGGTGGCCTTTTGCGCGAGACGCCCGAGCAGGCGCTCTTCGATCTGCTGCGGATTCGGCGCGCGCTCATCGAGTCGTGCGGCGGCTCATTGCCTCCCGAGCAGACGCTTGAGGCGATGTTGGCGCAAGGCCCTGCGTTCTATTTTCGGTATCACCCGGCGCTGGGGCCCCTTTTTGCCGATATCCGCAAAAAGCTGAGCGCCCTTTCACTGGCACCGGGGGCCGATTGCCAACTCGAGATTGCCGATTGTCAGCTCTCCGATCTCCGCGTTGAGGGAAGCCTCCACATTGTCGCCGAAGATCCGCTCGATGCCCGCTGTGTGCTGAAACACGTGACCGTGCGCAATCGCGGGGTGAATTGGGGAGAATCAGCTCCCTACTGGCGGGGGAAATGGAGTGTGCAGGAGCGCTGCTGCATTATCCTGAAGAAAGGGGCTGTTTGCGCGCTAGAAGGGGTGACTCTCAGCGGAAATCAAACTTTGATCATCGAGTAAAAAGCGAGAGCAGCGTGCGCGCCGCTCTCGTAACAAGCGCGAAATTACGCAGATGTTGCAACGGGGTCGGCCGGTTTCGCTCTCCATGCTTCGAAACGAGGGGCTAACCTCTTGGCTGCCTCGCGGAGTCCGTACAGAATACCGACTGCAAGGGTCCCATAGGCCGCATAGCGTAAGCCCAGGGCAGCTTTGGGGTAACTAAAGGCAAAGAGCGAATACTTGAATCCGAGGCTATTTTTCAGTGCACAGGCAGATGTTGCTAGCTCGCCGAACAGGGTCTTTACGGTGGTAGCAATTCTCACTGCGACCGATGCCACGCCGCTGGCTATTGCGCTGGCGCCGTTGACGACGGCTGAGCCAACGCCTCTAAGGTTGATTTCCATGGATACCTCCAATCTTGGTTTCAGAATTTAAATCGCCTCTCGCCGCCTGTACAAAAAGGGGCGAAGAGAGCGAACGATTATACCTCTCAAGTAAAAAATGTAAAGCCTGTTCTTTTGTTTTTGAGCGGTGACCTTGACTCAGAATCCGGAGAGAGAGGATCATAGGAAGCATGAGTGAAGCTATTGAGCGATTAGGTAAGATAGAGGAGCGCCTCCACGACATGTGGAGGTATCTTTGACTTAGCCGATAAGACAAAACAAGTTGCCGCATTAGAAGAGGAGATGTCCGGAGCTCTATTCTGGGAGAACCAGGAGACCGCGCAAAAGACCATCGCCGCTTGTAATGATCTAAAGCGGTGGACAATTCCTTATCTCGATTTAAAGCGCCGATTTGAAGATGTGCGCGCCCTGTTGCCCGAGGCGCTTGAATTGAGCGATGGCGAACTGGTGGGGCAGATGATGGCGGAACTCGACGCCATTGAGGCAAAGCTTGCCGAACTCGAAGTGCGCCGGATGCTCTCGGGCGAGTTGGATGGCAAAGACTGCTATCTGGAAATTCACGCGGGCACTGGGGGCACCGAAGCGTGTGACTGGGCCGACATGCTCTCCCGCATGTACAACCGGTGGGCGACCAACCGCGGTTGGAAGGTGGAGCTCGTCGACCGACAAGAGGGCGAGGTGGCGGGGATCAAGAGCATTGTGTACCGGGTTTCAGGTGATTTTGCCTATGGCTATTGCAAATCGGAAAAAGGGGTCCACCGCCTTGTCCGGATCTCCCCCTTTGACTCCAATGCGCGTCGCCACACGAGTTTTGCCTCTGTCACCGTGACGCCGGTTGTCGACGATGTGCAAGTGGAAGTGCGGATGGAAGATGTGCGGATCGACACCTACCGCGCTTCGGGAGCGGGGGGCCAGCATGTCAACAAAACCGATTCAGCTGTCCGGATGACTCATCTCCCCACGGGCATTATGGTGTCGTGTCAAAGCGAGCGGAGCCAAATTCAAAACCGCGAAGCGTGCCTGAAGATGCTCCGCGCGAAGCTGTATGAACGGGAAGTGGAAGAGCGGCAGGCAAAACTGCAGGCGCTCGGCGGCGAGAAAAAAGAGATCGCCTTCGGCAGCCAGATCCGCAACTATGTCTTTCAGCCCTATACTCTCGTGAAAGATACCCGCACAAAAGCGGAGATGGGCAATATTCAAGCTGTCATGGATGGCGATATCGACCTCTTTGTCAACGCCTATCTAAAGGAGTTTGGGTAAGATGGAGGGGTTTGATATCCGCTTTACAGAAAGCGCCGACCTCGATTCGCTCCGCTCATGGTTTGCGCGCCCACAAGAGCGGGAGCCGTTTCCCTTTCAAACCGATCCGGAGACCGAGATCTCGCTGCAAGGTTGGATCGGATTTTCTAAGTGGCGCGCAAGCCTTACCGGCACGTTCCACGGCGTCCCGTGCGCGCTCGGCACCCTCTTTCTCATGCCGTATCGGAAAGTGGCGCATCACTGCTCCTTTACGCTCATGGTCGACCCTGCCCTCCGCCGCAAGGGGATCGGCACCTCGATGGTGCGCAACTTGATGCACCTGGCCAAATCCCGCTTCCGCCTCGAGAGCCTCCACGCCGAGCTCTACCTGCCGTGCCATCTCTTGCCGCTACTGCACAAACTGGGATTTCTCGAGCTCGCATTTCAGGAAAATTATCTGCACATAGGGGGGACCAAGCGCCCTCGCATCATCCTGGAGAAAACGCTATGACTCTGCAGATTCGGGTGGCGGAGGAGGGCGATCGCCCCCATATCGTCCAATGGCTGATGCAGCCCGGAGTCTTAAAATGGTTCCCCCTTCTCGATCAGCGCGAAGTGGAGGATGCCGTGCGTATTTCGCTCTCGTATGCAGCGGGTGGAGCTGCGATCACCGCTCTCAAAGGGGGCCGTCCCGTCGGTTTTGCCAACCTCTACCTGCAGCAGTTTGAAAAATTGGCCCACCAATCCCTCTTCATGGTGATCGTCGATGAAACCGAACGGGGACAGGGCATCGGCACGGCGCTGATCCAAGAATTGGAGCGGCTCAGCCGCACGACCTTTCACCTCGATCTCATCCATCTCGAGGTATATGACGGCAACCCCGCCATTCGCCTCTATACGCGCCTCGGCTATACCCGCTATGGCTACCATCCCCGCTTTCTCAAAGATGAAGGGGGGTATCTCGGGAAAATCCTCCTGCAGAAGTCGCTATGAACCAGCTGAGCGCAGTCGGCATCACCTATGACTTACGCCTATTCCTTCCCGAAGGGGCCACCGCTGCCATCACCTGGGTTCCTGCAAAACCGCGCGCCTTTCGATCGATCACCTTTGGCACCTACGATCCGAAACACCACCTCATCCGAATCAACCGCCTCCTCGACCATCCGGCCGTACCGGCGACGTTCCTCTCCTTTCTCGTCTATCACGAACACCTCCACGCCGTCCTGCCTCCCCATTACGACGCCTCGGGCCGGCGCCGCGCCCACCATAGGGCATTTCGCCAGGCCGAAGCGCTCCACCCCCATTTCCACGAGGCAAAGCGGTGGGAGCGACACGCTCTCCTCAAGTTAAAAAGGATTCATCGTGGCTGGTCATAGCAAGTGGGCGAACATCAAACACCGGAAAGATCGGGCCGATAAGATCAAGGGCAAGATCTTCAGCCGGATCATGAAAGAGGTGATCAGCGCCGTCAAACAGGCGGGGCCCGACCCTAAGTCGAACGCCAAGCTCCGCATTGCGATTCAAAAGGCCAAAGATGCCAACGTCCCCAATGAAAATCTCGAACGCAATATCAAAAAGGCGTCGAGCGCTGACCAAGGGGACTACACCGAGATCAACTATGAACTGTACGGCTATGGGGGCGTGGGGATTCTCGTCGAGATCATGACCGACAATAAAAATCGGATCTCGGGCGATATCCGCATCTGCACCAATAAGTGCGGCGGCACCATCGCCACCCCGGGCGCCGTCGCCTATAACTTCGATCGACGGGGCATAATCCGCGCGCGCGGCCTCTCGGAGGATCGCATCTTTGAAGTGGCCACCCTCGCTGGCGCCGAAGATGTCCGCGCTGAGGGAGAGGTGATCACCTCGGTGGAGGACTTCATCGCCGTGAAAGAGGCTCTCCAGACTGCCGGGGCCAAAATTGAAGAGGCCCAGCTTTCCTACATCCCCAAAGTAATGGTGGACTGCACCGAAGAGGATGCCCAGGCCAACATTGCCCTGATTGAACGGCTCGAGGGACTCGACGACGTCGATGCCGTCCACCATAATATGAATTAAATATTTAGTTTTTGTTAAAATTAAGCTGCATATGGTATAATGAATCCTTATGCCAAGACTCAAAACACTTGCGATTGCTTTAGGCGTATGCGCCTCTGTTGTAAGCGCTTATGCGGTTGGTGGTATCGGCGTCGCCACTGCGGTTGCCGCAACGGCAGCCTCATTATTGTTTAAAGAAGCCGAAACTGCACGCACACCAGCCCCTTCCCTGACCCCCGATCGGGTCACCGTCCGAGCTGCCCCCGATGGGGCCCCTACGGGTGGCGCAGCCGCTGCTGCGGGAGCGCCTGTGGCGGAAACGCCTTCTGCAGGAACCGGAAGGCCTCCCACCCCAGCTGCTACCGATCCAGCCCCTACGGGTGGCGCAGCCGCTGCTACGGGAGCGCCTGTGGCGAGAAGTGGTGCGGGAGCGCCTGCCACCCCAGTCCTTACTGGCCTCCCGAATCCGGGCAATACCTGTTATCTCAATGCAGCTCTCCAACTCATCCGAGCGAACCCTACGTTGATCCAGGGGCTTATTGATGGATGCACTGAGCGGACTGCGCGATTGCAGGATTTACAAGAGCTGATGCAGAGATATCCAGCGGATGCAGGACGTGTCTCCGATGAGGCAATTCAAACTTGGCGCGAGTTTATTCCGTCCTTTGCCCACCTCTTTCCTCAAGGCATGGCCATTGGCGATGACCCGTGGATTAAGGCCAACGCCGATGTTGCAAGGCGCATTGCACACCTTCCCACAATCAGTCGCCTGCTCAGTCGGCTTCAACGGGGATCTTTATCGCCAGCTGAGATACGAGAGCTGCAAGCGGCACTTGCGGGGATTCGCCCCGCTATCGAGCCTGGGGCTCAGGAGGATATATCTTTGGTATTCCGCGAGCTCCTCAATATCGTATTCCCAGCTCCCCGTTTTGATACGGTCGTAGACGATGAGGACTTTTGTAAGAGCGCTGCGCAAGTCGGTCTCGGACAAGATGCCTATTTCGACTTGGGCGCGGCCTATCGGCCGGACTTTTCAAAGACAGTAGTTTCGATTGGAGGAAGGTCTTTCCGCCTAGAGGGCTTTGCACTCCACCTAGGGGCTAACCCGACCAACGGCCACTATGTTGCCTATCTCCAGACTCCCGATAATACGTATGTCTGCATCAACGACGACAGGGTGGTCCCTGTCAGTGACGTAACGTATCGTGAGGCTGCTCGAGGGGCGAATCTGCTCCACCTTCGCCGCCTTGGTTAGCGATTCGATTTTATACGCAACAGACTGGCGATCAGTGAATTACAACCACAGAGAGCACAGAGGACACAGAGAAAGAATCACATTTTTCGATGAGAGTTTGTTGGCTCTCTCTGTGGTTGTAACGTATTGGCATTCAGTCAGATAAAACGATTCTGAATTACGCAATAACGCCCGCCTTCGCCTAATTTAAAAAACAAATTCGGACTGTTATATAATTAAATAGTTAAGTAGAATGAGTGTAATTTTTAATAAAAATAACAGGAATATCATGGCTAACCGAATTGGAGTGAGTCAAGCAATCGTAGCCGGCGCCCTTGGGGTCGTCGCGATAGGGGGTCTTACAGGCCCCGTGGCTCTCAGCACAGCAGGGGCTCTCCTCGCAGTCAATTGGAAACCTCTTACTGAGAAGGTCACCAGCTTTACTCAACGGGTCATCGATTGGATTGGAAAGGCCTCTTCCTCAGCTACTTCTACTGTTTCTACAGGTCCCGCAGCTCTTCTTGCGGATCAGCAGGAGCAACTTCGCTCAGCATTGGGTGAATATCAGACTGTCTTACAAGAACTGGGTATTGATGTTACGAAGCAGATCAACGATTTGGCACAAGCTGCAAGGATTGGCGAAGTCGAAGGTTGCCCCGTTGGAGAGGGACTCGCAGGTCTGACGATAGCAGGTATAAATCCTTTCGCTCCAAGAGAGGAACTCTTATGGAATGGGATCCAGAATCTTGCAAGAGACATGGGTATCAATGAGGGCGTTTTGAACGTCTTGAACGAGGCTATTTGGGTTGGAAAGGCCGCTCTCGCAGCTACTTCTACTGTTTCTACAGGTGCAGCCGCTCCTGTAGCTGCTCCCGCTCCCGTAGCTCCTCTTTCGCGGCAGGAGCAACTTCGCTTAGCATTAGGGGAATATCAAACTGTCCTACGAGAAAGGGGCATTGATGTTGCGACACAGATCAACGATTTGGCACACGCTGCAGGGATTGGCGCAGTCAACGCTTGTCCCGTTCGAGAGGGACTCGCAGGTCTGACGATAGCAGGTGTAAATCCTTTCGCTACAAGAGAGGAACTCTTACGCACTGAGATCGCGGCTCTTGCAGGAGATATGAATGTAAACACAGCCGCCTTGGACGGCGCCATTTTAGCTAGCTGGGAAGCGCCGCGATTGCCCAAAGCGGATCCTCGAGTTGCTCTCTTCCATCTTCTGGCGGCTCGCCCTGATACCCGTGCTACACTGATTCACAAATTGAGTGAGGCAACAGCACCAAGGGCTGAACCTGCGGCCGGATTGTCCGGGTGCATGCCAGTGGGTGGGGTTGCTCCTGTGACAGAGGCTGCTCTTAGCCCCATTTTTAACGACCCCGCCCTTTCCCCCTCTTATAAAGCGCATGCATATGGATTGATAGGGCGAATACTCGACCAGGACACAATCAAAGAGACTGAGCGGTTGATCTACGCGGATGACTTGCAGGGGTGCTCCTTTTTCACAAATAAAGGGATGATCGATCTCCCTGGACAGAACATTGCCGAGACTCCGAGACTTCCGGAGATTGTCCATTTTGCGCGCAACTGGGCCACATTTGCCGACATGGATTATGCGGAGTTGTCTGATTCACCCATCGCTTCGAGCGAGAGCCCAGTTTGCGTATACAGTCCTCCCGGAACCAAATTGGGTCCGGGTCCTCGTGAAATCAACGGGCGCCTATTAAGCGCATTCATTACGGGCGATTCAGCAACGGGACAGCCCGTAATCTGTTATCGGCAGCCTATAACAGAGCGCTGTTACGAATGCAAAGTAGGGCAAAAGCCTGTTGAGATTGAGGAAGAGACATTCCTTGCTGGCGCGCAAGAGGCGGCGATCGTGATCCTTGATCCCGTACCTGCGGCAGCAGCGGCGGCAGCACTTCCAGCACAAGCAGCAGCACTTCCAGAACCTGCGGCAGCAGCAGCGCCGAGAAGACTTACGGCAGCAGAAGCTGTGCGGCAGTATCTGCGGGCTTAGTCGGAGCGCTAGGGACATAATGCGCCACCTCAGCAAGTGAGGCGGGGGTGATTGTCCGGTAGGCAAATGGGTCGGGCGTCTGCCCTGTCAGCAAGAGGGCGAGCCGTCGCCGATTTTGCCTGGAGAGGAAGTCGCGGCTTTCCCCAATAAATGTGTCGTAGTTGAGGTTGCCAAGCGCCGCTATCCGCTCTTCCAGGTAGTTGAAATTCCCGCTCCGTTCAAACGCCAGTTGGTCCCACAAGGTGGCGCGATCGCGTAAGCTGCGAAATTGATTTTGCAGTTTGTCGAGGGCGCTTTTCTTGAGGGTCGCAAATCGCTCCGGCGATACGTGGCTAGAAAGCTCTTCTCGATAGGTCTCTAGGAAGAGCTCGAAGCGGTAGAGGAGGTCGTCGGGTTGATGGCTATTGGATTCGACGAGGAAAAACTCGAAGAAACGCCCTTCCATCTCCGTTGCGCGTGCGCCCGCCACATACCCTGTTTTTTGCTTGGTGCGCATTTCGGAGAAAAAGGCTTCGCCGATGCAGTCGTTGAGCAGGATGAGCGAGGGGCGCAGGGGCCCTCCGTCGAGGATCAGCATCGCCACGTTGCCATAGGTGGAAATCGGGTGGGCGATTTGATAGGGCCCTTGCGCGTCGGAGAGCGACAGCACTTGGATGGGGGTTTGATCTGTTCGGAGGAAGGGCTCGCGTACGAGGAGCGACTGCAGGTCGAGCCAAGCGGCTTCGGCGGCCTGTACGGAGAGGTTGCCCGAGAAGAGCGCTTCGATATAGGCTTTTTCCCACAACCCATTGTGGAATGCGAGGTAATCCGCATACTGGAGGGTTGCGAGCGCTTTTTCCTTCTCTAGGGGGGAGATCAGGTGGGGTTGTGCCAGCGAGCTAAATTCACTCAATGCCTGTTGGACGGGGCTGGCGTGGAGCGCTTGCGCATACAATTGGCGGAGCCGCTCTATGGCCAGGCCATATTCCCCTTCAGTCATGGGGCGGCCGCGCAATTCCTTCATCGTCTCTTGGAGCAGAAGGGGAGCGCTTGCGCTGAGGCCTGCCACGTCGAGGGTGATCCGATTGCGGCTTGTCTCGAAGGAGGCGGTTAGCCCTGCCTGTGAGGCGGCGGTGAGCGTGGGGTTGAGTTGCCGTTCCAGGTGGTCCAAATAGAGGTCGGTGAGGAGGGCGCTGCGCGGATCGGGGGTCAGGGCGGGGGAGAGTAGGTGGAGGTGGAAGGAGACTTCGGGGTTGCCAAACTCGGTGGCGCGCCAGTAGTA
>CAYGOG010000022.1:0-10213 GCA_964351415.1 uncultured bacterium
GTTGTAACCTTCAAAAAATCAATTGATTTATGCCGCAATCGGATATTTAATGCAACTCCGAGAAGAGAACTTCCCCTCTCGCGTCAGAATCCGACATTAGCCGAGAGTACCAGGCCATGCAGGAAAATAGGTTCATTCGCATACATCGCCGCTTTGGACCCGGCATTGTCCGGGTTGTCTATCGTCGCGGCTCCTTTGTCCAAGGGAATAGTCCGATATTGCGGGTTGATATTATAGAGCCCATTGATTTCATACCCCAAAGAGAGGAGAGTCGACGCCTTGCCAAATCGGAGACTCCAGTCGAGGTGGGTAAAGATCTGGGTAGTCCACAGGAACCGACGCGAACCGCTTTGCACCATGTGTTCGACGTTGGAGAAAAAAGCCCCCGTTGAGCGAAAGATGTTTTGATTCCCCCAGTAACTCTGAGATCCGTATTGGCTGGCGACAGACCCTCCCAAGTCGAGGCTCACGCCCCTCCCCAAGTAAAAGTTGGTTTGAGTTCCGACCCCAACCCCATATCCTCGGAAGTACCATTGTTTGGTTACAACAGACGTAGCGGATACCGCATCACGAAGAGTAAGAACCCAGTTTTGCTTTACCCACGAAGACTGGGGGGCGACAAATAGGGAAAAAAAGAGCCGTTTTTGGATGCTCCATCCGGCGCCAACGAGAAGGCGAGCCGTGTTGTAATGGAAGTTGAGGTAAGATTTTATGGCTGAGAGGGGGGCCTCTAGGCCCGTTGACAGGATTAGGTCCTGTTGCAGATTTAACCCCGTCACATACCCAAAAGCCCCTGCAGGGGGTGTCGTGGTATTGCTGTTAGAGGCTGCTAAAAAGGTCCAGTCAGCCGCAGTGAACCAGGGCGTTCCCTTAAAGGTGTAGGTAAACGCGCCGCGAAACCCAGGTTCCCAACCAAAGTCGGCCTCCCGAATGGTCCCTTGTGGCCCCATGTTGCCTGTTCTTGGGGCAGTTGTTTCTCCGGAGCCCGCCACTTGATAATCTTTGGTTTGGGCGTACTCCAACGAGTTCTGCGTGACAGTCCACCAGAGAAAATCAAACTCAAAGGCTACGTTATGGGTTTGGTCTGGAGTTCCATAATACCGCAGGTGCTCATCGACCCATGATGAGGTGGGTTGTGGCTGAGTCTTAGTCGCTGTCGTAGCTAGGGAATGGGCCTGTTTGTCAGAGGGTCGATCGGATCCTCTGGCTATGGTGATCTCATCGGACAAAAGAACGGTCGCTGTAAGAAGCAGGGGTGCGAGAACCACGTTGTAACCTTCAAAAAATCAATTGATTTATGCCGCAATCGGATATTTAATGCAATTCCGAGGAGAGAACTTCCCCTAGCCACTCAAAGCCCTTTTGCACGCCGAAATAGGGCTCGCCATAGATGCCCACGTGGTCGGCTCCCTCCATCCTCCAATAGGTCAGGTTGTCGCGCCCCGCCGCTTGGAGTTCGCGGACCATGGCATCGGCTCCTTCAACCGCAAGGATTTCATCTTCCGTCCCGTGCACACAGAGGACGGGGCATGAGGTGGCTGCGACAAAGCGAGTGAGTGGGGGCATCCGCGCACAGGAAAGATATTGTCGAGTTGGCATTTCCCCCTCTTCGTATTGTTCTTGCAGGTGCTCCCGCTCGTCGTCATCTGCAGAGATCATCTCAGCATACCATCCGAAATCCCTCAGAACCGGGGCGAGTAAACGAGAGAAAAAACAGAGCGGGGCGACGTCGGTGTTTTTTCGAAGGGTTTTCTCAACGCTTGCGATCGAATCTTCGTAGTAAGAGCGAGCGCCGCTGCCGGCATAGATCATCAGCGCGCTTGTCTCGGGAAAATTCGGGGCCAAGTAAGGAGCCAAACAAGCGCCCTCCGATCCCCCCATCCACGCAATGCGATGATCCCATCCCGGAACTAGCCCCTCGCGCAATAGGTCCATTAAATGGGCGTGGTCGCAATACCGCTGTTCAACCGTATTCTTCAGATAGTACGTTTCCCAATCCTGCTCTTCGTCGTTCCCGCTCTCGTTGCCCCACTTTTCTAGCGTGATCATGCCGATGTCCAACCCTTGGGCAAGTGGTTCAATCAGGAGGTGAAGCTGCTGAATGCATTTCTTCTCCCCTCCCTGTAAGAGAATCAAAATCGGAAACGAATCGACATCCTTAGGGGTTGTCAGATAACCACATACGGTTGACCCTCCGGAGCGCTCAAAGGAAAAGGGTTCAAGCGCTGTCGCAGAATGGGCGAGGGCAAGGGCTGCTAGAAAAAATTTCACTACGACTCCTTTTTTGGACGAGTATCGTAGGCTTCGCTTCTTTTTTTTTCTAGATAGCGTTGTCATACCCTTCTCCTGTAGGCGACAGAGAAAAAACAGGATAGGCAGGATAACCCCTCGCTAACGCTCGGGGGCAGGATAGGCAGGATGGTTTTTTATCCTGCCCATCCTGCCGGCGCGCGTTAGCGCGACGATCCTGCTTATCCTGTGTGTTCTAAATCTAGGGAAACTGGCGCAGGTGGGAGAGGAACACCGCTGCAGATTGAGCTACGTTGAGCGAGCCGATGCGACCGCACATCGGGATAAAGAGCGACCGGGTGGCCCGTTTCCGCAGCAAAGGCTGCAACCCCTCCCCTTCTGAGCCCAGCATCAGGAGCGTCCGCGCAGTGAACTTCGCCTCATAGAGGCTCTCGGCCCCCTCTCCAGGCAGCGTGGCAATCGCGTCAAACCCCGCCTCGATCAGCTCTTCGGCGGCATTGGCCAGGTTGGCCACCCGCAATAGGGGCAACCACTCGCTCGCGCCGCAGCTAGTCTTGGCTGCAATCGGCGTCAGGTCGCTCCCCCGGTTCTTCGACCACACCACGCCCGCGACGCCAAAGCAGTCGCACGAGCGCAAAATGGCGCCGAAGTTTTGGGGATCCATGATCGAGTCCAACAAGACGACGGTCGCCGGTCTATCTCCCAGGTTGTCAAGAAATTCCTTGACAGACAGGAATTTACGCCCTTTTACATGGGCGACCATCGCCTGATGGGAGTCGGAGTCGACCATTCGGGAGAGCTCCTCCTCCCGCACAAACGAGATGGGGATCCGCTTTTCTTGCGCCCGCTCGACCGTTTCCTTTTGCCGTCCCTGGACTGCAAAAATCCGGATTAGCCGGTCGGGGGCGTGCCGGAGGAGTTCTTGGATGGGGTGAACGCCCATGATGAGCTGGTCGTGGGGGATGCGGCTGGCTGACATGCCGGGGATTATACCGGAGGGGGCCGTTTGGCCCAATAGTCATCGCCATAATCGTAGGTGAGCTCAGCGCCCTTCGGAATCGGCTGGTTGGCCAATAAAAGAATATAGGGTTGGGCCTCGATCGTCGCCAAGTGAGGGGTGCAGTTGGGGGTTTTGCTGTGGTTGATGAAGCGAACCCAGCTCCCCTGTTCCCGCGCATCGATGATGTAGGGGGTCGACTCCCCTTCAATGATTTGAAGGGCAAAGCAATAGGCGTTGTACCGGTCGCGCCGCTTCCGACGCCGCACCTGTCCCGCGTAGATGCCGATAAAGCCCATCTGCGGAATGGGCGCCTCGGCGAACAGGCCACACCCCACCTGTTTGTCGATCCATCGAATCGACACAGGCGGAACCACCTCTTCCTCGATCTCTTTGCGGTACATCATTCCGAGCCACTGTTGCGCAGTCGAAAGGAGGCCCTTCTTCCGATACCGCTTTCCTAAAAAGGTGAGCCACCGCGCAGTCCATTTCGATCGGAAGGAGAGGTGCGCTTGATAGGAAAACTTGAAGAGCTGCTCGACTGCAGCCGTCTCCATCTCCTCCTCATTGACCCGCATCATAGGATCATAGGCGTTTGGTCGAGCTCTTTCCAGAACTGCGCGCCATAGTCAAAGGTGAGTTGTTCCCCTTCCGCAATCGGGCGCAGCGAGAGGAGGATCATCCGCGGCATCCCGCGGCAGTAGACCGACTGAAGCGCCATATTGGGGCGGGCGCTGTGATTGCAAAAGCGGGTAAAGTTGCCCCCCGTTTCTGCATCGATGAGGTAGGCTCCCTTGCCCCAGGTGGTGTAGCGCACGCAATAGGTGCGCTGGCGGCTATTTTTCCGCGTCTTCCGCACCGCCAAGCCCGCATATTCCCCTACATACGAGCAGGCGGGGATTGCCTGCCCGGCAAACACGCCGAGTCCCACCCGATCGTTGACCCACCGGATCGACACAGCGGGGTGCGCCCCTTCGGCGATCTCCTGCTCAAAGAAAACGCCCATCCAGATTTTCTCAGCTGGAATCTCGTCTTGCTCTTTCGCTTGCGCTGTTCGATCGGCAATCTCATCGAGGAGTCGGGCATCCTCAAAGCGCACATGGGGCCAATGGGCCACATCGGGCGTCCGCCCCGGCTCGGCAAGGGACACAAGCCGCTCGCCACTCCCCTTCCAAAAGCGGACAAATGCCTCGCGTCCCAATAAATCGGCTAAATCGAGCGGCGACAGGCCTCTGAGGTCTCGCTTGCGCATCAGATAGTCGGGGAGAAATTCGAGCGCCTCCTTCCGATCCCAGAGCACAGCTAGATGGGCTAAGTTTTGCCCCCGTTCATTTTGTGCTAACAACCCCTCGGGATCGCGCGTGGAATCGCGCCAATAGCTCTCCCATTCATCGATTCCGCGGGAAAGTCGCGCAAAGCGCTCTGACCAGTCATTGCGCCACTTGGCTTGGAACGGTGAGGTGAAGAGAGACAAGAGTGAATCTGCCATGGTAAAGACTGTCTTTATCACAGCCATTTCGGCGAGACAAGCAGTTTTTTTATCCCTCTAACATGACAGAATTTCCCTTAGTTGATAAGAGGAAAAATATGATCCAGTTTCCGCTCAAGTTCGAAGTCTCGGCAACCGCCCCTAGTGGCACCGCCAATCCGTGGACCTGCCAGGCCGATAAACTGCCCCCGATTCCAGTGGCAATTCCCCCTGAATTCCATGGGCCCGGCGGCGGCTATTCTCCAGAGGATCTCTATGGACTCGCCCTCCTCAACTGCCTCCTTGCCACCCTCAAGGTCTACCTCGAAACGGGCGCTGTTGCCTTTGAGGCTCTCGAGGGGAAGGCGATCGTCACAGCCGACAAGCTCGCCTCAGAGCCCGGGTTTCTCATGAGCCAAGTAGAATTTTTTCTTACCATCCGCAAGCCTTCCGACCCTGAAAAAGCGAAGAAGATCGCCGATACGGCCATTCGCGACAGCGGGATCTGCAATTCGGTGAAGTCGGGCAAGACCTACCACATCGCCATTGCCTAGTTGTCGTGTAATCCGATAGAATTCTTGAGGTCTTATGGAGTTATCCCCCGTTATCCTTTTGCTCGGCCCTCCCGGTTCTGGCAAGGGCACCCAAGCCGCCCCCCTTTGCGCCCATCTCGGCATCCCGCACATCTCCACCGGCGACCTCTTCCGCTCCGAGATCAAGCGCGAGACCCCGCTTGGCCTCCTGGCGCAAGACCTCATCAACCAAGGGCGCCTTGTCCCCGATCCCCTAGTGCTCCAAATGCTGGAGCAGCGCATAGCCCATCCCGACTGCGCTCAAGGGTTCCTTCTCGACGGCTTTCCCCGCACTCTCCCTCAGGCACAAGAGCTGACCCGCCTCCTTAAAGGCCGCTTTGAGACTCTCCCCTTTTCCTTCCAAGTGGACGAGGAAGCGCTCATCACCCGCTTAAGCGGGCGCCTCACGTGCCGCAACTGCAGCCGCACCTTCCATAAACTGTTCGACCCGCCGCACTCGACTACCTGCGACCACTGCGACGGCGAGCTCTTTCAAAGGCCCGACGACCATCCCGAAGTGATCCGGAAGCGACTCGAGGTGTACCATGCCCAAACGGCGCCGCTCCTCGACTATTATGCCCCTAGCCTGCGCCGCATCCCCGCCATGGGCACCCCCGACGAGGTGTTCCAAGAGCTCCTGAAGAATCTTCCCGCATTCGCCGGGAAATAGAGAGAACATAGGATGGGCAGGATACGGCTCGCTAACGCTCGCCGGCAGGATATGCAGGATGAGAGACTCGATGATATTGGACTCTGCGACGCCCCAAGTTGATCAATAATCCAACCGGTAATCCTGATGCGGACAGGTAATTGATTAATTGTGCCTGATGTTCGGGGATGAGAGTTTCGCAAGCCTTTACTTCAATGATCACAGCTTCTTCTACGATAAGGTCTGCATAAAACAATCCCACTGCTTGGTCTTCATAAAAAACTGTAAACGCTTTTTCAACCTCTACAGAAAACCCTTCTTTTTGAAGAGCGATCAACAATGCTTTTTTATATACGGACTCTAAAAAACCGGAGCCTAACTTTGCCGCAATTTTGAAAGCGCATTTTAGTATTTTGCCAGTCAGGCCATAGTGCAGAATCCCATCCTGCATATCCTGTTGGCGAGCGTTAGCGAGCCCTATCCTGCCCATCCTGTGTTCTCTATTTCATCAAATTGCCGGCTCTCTCGAGAGCGGCGTCGATGTGCGGCAGCACATTCCCCTCCCCCAATACCCGGTCCAAGCCGTAGCTCTTCATGTCCTTCGCCGTTTGCCCGCGGATCCCCGATAGAAGCAGCGTCGTCCCCTCTTTGCGGCAGTTTTCGCAAAACTCGGCAATGGCGCGGGCGCCACTCGCATCGATGAACGGCACCTTGCGCATCCGGAGGATGAAGACTTTCGGCGCAATCGACATCTGGTGCATCAAGTCTTTCAGCTGGCTCGCCGCGCCAAAGAAAAACGGCCCCTGAATTTCATACACTTCCACCTGTTCCGGAACGGTGCGCGTGCTGATCGCATCGGGGTCGGGCGCCTCTGTCGGCTCTTGGAGAAACTTTGTGAGCGAAACTGTTTTAGCCGATTCGCTCATCCGCTTCATAAAGAGGAAGGAGGCGAGCACCATCCCTACGGTAATCGCATAGGTGATGTCGACCAACACCGTCAGGAAGAATGCGGTTAAGAGAATCGACATGTCGCCGTAGGGTCCCCGCGCCAGGCGGATAAAGTGGGGCAGTTCGCTCATGTTCCACGACACCATGATCAAGACAGCCGCGAGGGCGCCGAGCGGCACCTTGCTGACAAGCGGCGCCAGGGCGGCAATGATCGCCAATAGCGTCAAGGCGTGGATCATCCCCGCAAATGGGGTCTGACCGCCCGATTTAACGTTGGCGGCGGTGCGGGCGATAGCGCCGGTGGCGGGGATACCGCCAAAGAGGACGGAGAAGAAGTTGGCAATCCCCTGCCCCATCAACTCGGCGTGGGAGTTATGGCGCGAGCCGGTCATCCCATCGGCAATGACGCAGGAGAGGAGCGATTCGATGGCTCCCAGGAAGGCGATCGCAAAGGCGTTTTGAAATAGGGTGGGCAGCGCGCTCCACGAGAGGTTGAGGGACGGCAATGAAGGGAATGGCAAGCTGCGCGGAATTTCGCCAAAGCGGCTCTGAATCGTCTCGACTTGCAGGCCGGCGAGTTGCGCGAAGAGGGTGGCGACGACAATGGCGGCGACGCCCCACGGCATTTTCGGGGCAAAGCGGCGCACGGCCAGGATAAAGGCCAAGGTCCCGAGGCTTAAGCCAAGCGTTGCCGGTTGCATGGTCGAGGCGGCTTGTCCGTAGGCGATCCACTTGTCGATAAAGTCCGACGGCACGCGGTGCACCTGCAGGCCAAAAAAGTCGGGGATCTGCGTCGAGAAGATGATGAGGGCGATCCCCGTTGTCAGGCCTGTGACGAGTGGATGGGGCACAAACTGGATCCACGCCCCCAAGCGGAGGAGCGCCATGAGGATGAGAAAAATCGAGGCGAGGAGTGTGGCCGCCGCAAGGCCCTCGTAGCCACTGCGCATCACCACTCCGTAGACGATGGCGACGAAGGCCCCTGTCGGTCCTCCGATTTGACTGCGGCTGCCGCCGAGCGCCGAGATGAGGAAGCCCGCGACGATGGCGGTAAACAGGCCCCGTTCGGGGGGAACCCCGGAGGCGATGCCAAACGCCATGGCGAGCGGCAGGGCGATGATGCCGACCGTGATCCCCGCAATCAGATCTTTCCGAAATTTTTCGAGTGTATAACCCGCTTGGAGAGATCGGATCGATTGGGGGATGAAGGTCATAGGGTCAGCCGGGCTTCCAGGGTGTTTCCTACCCGCTTCATGGAAAAACCCAGCTTGCGGCAAAGCTTTTCCATCCCGCTGTTTTCAGCGAGCATCGCGCCTTCCAGAACCTGGACTCCTTCTCGGCGCGCGGAGGCGATGAGTTGTTCAAGTATTGTGCACCCGATCCCCTGTTTTTGCCAACCATCCCGCACCACAAGGGCAAAGCGCGCCGTTGCGCCGGTTCTGTACCAGCGCCCCACCGCTACAATCTCATCACCCGATAGGGCGGCCAATGCCAGCTCCCGGTCAAAGTCGACAAAGAGCGCCCGCACCAATCGGTCGCGCCGCGTGACCTCGTCGTAATGCACCGCTTCTAGATAGCGCTGCTTGAGCGACTCTGCCGAGAGGGCGTGGAAAAATGCGTCCAAACGGTGTTCATCTTCGGGGCGGATGGGGCGCAGCTGGAGCTTCCCCACTTGTTTGATGTATTCAACGGGATAGGGGCGGATAGCGGGGCGCATCCCTTCTGTTCCTTTCGGGTGCAGAATCACCCGCGCATCGAGGGCGATCAGCCGATCGGGCGAGGCGAGGAGTGGGTTGATGTCGCACTCGGCGATCTCGCTCTCCCGCGCAATCAAGTTGCTAAACGCAACTAAAATCTCGGCCAGCTTGTCGGTATCCACCGCTTTGCGTCCCCGCACGCCGTGGAGCGCCTCATACACTTTCGTTTCGGCCATCATCTGCTTGGCAAGCGCCGTATTGAGCGGCGGCAATCCGAGGGCCCGATCCTTGTACACCTCGACGAGCTGTCCGCCCGATCCAAACAACAGGACGGGGCCAAAGTCCCGATCCACCGTGCTCCCCAAAATCAGCTCGTACCCCTCCAGGCGGATCATGGGCTGCACTGTGACCCCTTGCATATCCTTGGGGTTCACCGCCCGCTGAATTTCCTGAAACGCCTGCCGCACCGCATCGGCCGACGTCAAGTTGAGCTTGACGCCGCCCACATCGCTCTTGTGGGTGATCGTCGCCGAGTAGAGCTTGACCACCACCGGATAGCCCATCTTGTCGGCCAGTTTCACCGCTTCTTCAGCCTGTTGCGCGACCTCGGTGGGCACAATGGGGATTCCATACGCCTGGACGACGTGTTTTGACTCCACCTCGTCCAAAATGATCCTCCCCTCCCCTCTCGCCTTGGCGATAATCTGCGCCACAGCGGCGTGTCCCTCGCCGAGAGCCCCTTCTGAGAGGCTGGGGGTCTCGTAAATCAGCTCCAGCTGCCTTCCGGAGTCCCACATCGACGTGAAGGCGCGGCACGCCTGATCGGGAAACTCAAACGACGGAATCCCCGCCTCGGCCAGCACCCGAACGCCCTCAGCTACCCGCGCCGCGCCCATCCAGCTCGCAATCAGCGGCTTCTCCCCTTTTGCGTAGGGCTTTAACTTTTCCGCCGTGCCGGTGGGATCGGTCATGTCTTGAGGCGTCAAAATGACCAGCGTCCCATCGGAACCGGGATCGCGCATCACAATTTCAATGGCCTTGGCGTACACATCAGCGCTCGCGTCGCCCAGCACGTCGACCGGATTGCCGTGGCTCCAATGGGGCGGCAGCAACGCATCGAGGGCCGTTTTTTCGCCCGCACTTAAAGCCGCGAGCTTGCCCCCCGACTGAATCTGCGCATCGGTGGCAATGACGCCCGGGCCGCCCGCATTGGTCACAATCATCAAGCGGGGCCCTTTGGGGCGCGGCTGCTTGGCGAGCGCGCCTGCCAGCCCAAACAGCTCCTCAATTGTCTCAACCCGCACAACTCCGGCCCGCTTCAGAGCGGCGCTCAGCGCATCATCGCCCCCGGCCAGGGAGCCTGTGTGGCTCGCCGCCGCTTTGGCCGATTCTTCGGTGCGCCCCGCCTTAATTAAGATAATCGGCTTTCTGAGCGCAACAGCTCGCGCTGCCGAGAGAAACGCCCGCGGATTGCCGATGCTCTCCACGTAGAGCAAAATGGCCTCTGTCTGCGGATCGCTCCCAAAGTAGTCGATGAGGTCGGCAAATTGCACATCGGCCATCGAGCCGAGCGACACAAACGCGCTAAAGCCGACCCGCTCTTGCAAGCTCCAGTCGAGCACAGCCGTCAAT
>CAYGOG010000023.1:0-1312 GCA_964351415.1 uncultured bacterium
CTCCCGCTACCCGCACCAATTCTCCGGCGGCCAACGCCAACGAATCGCCATTGCCCGCGCGCTCGTCCTCAATCCTGAAATCCTCATCCTCGACGAGCCCATCTCTTCCCTCGACGGCCCCCTCCAAACCCAAATCCTCACCCTCCTCCTCGACCTCCAGCGAGACCTGCACCTAAGCTACCTCTTCATTTCCCACGACCCCGCCCTCGCCGCCGCTATCTCAGACCGCGTCTTCACCCTCCAAGACGGCGAATTAAAATAATTTTATCTTATTTAAAAAAAGGAATCCTTAATGGCAGCCGCAGCTCCACTTCCCCTAAACCTTACTTCCCTTTCTTGTTGGCGACTAATCCCCATTCTCCAGGAGTTCATAGGCGGGCGTGATTCCGCCCCTTTCTGCAAATGGGGTTTTTGTGGAACGGCACCGGAAACAATTCAAGCTCTGTGGGCAACGGTTCATCCACCACTTTCCCTAGACAGGAATCCGGATGAAGATGTCAAGTCTTACCAATCCAGAAAGATGCGTACGATGTTCCATGACGTAGCGGCAGAATATCGCGCATGCTTGGGATCAACCATCACAGCAGATGCCGAGCGCCTGGGTCTAGAAAAGGTGGATGGGATCCTTGTTAAATCGGTTTCAAACTTCACACGGGTACAAGATGAGATCCAAGCCCAAAATCGCCTGTTATTCTGGCAATGGCTCCCCGGTGGTCGCGCATTTTTGCAGGAGAACGGAGATGCCTTAGCGCAGCGAAATTATGTGCGTACAAATCCCGAGGCTCTTGCCGACTTTATTAGAGAGCGCCCAGATGTGTTGGGCTTGAGGATGCTGAATCTTGCAGGCCTCCTACTGACTACCTTGCCTAATGAAATCAATCTGCTTACTGAATTGAATAGACTCAACCTATCAGATTGTAGGCAGTTAATCTATTTTCCGAGAGGATTTAACCCGCCAGAGCTGCAACACCTCTCCATGGCTCGCTGCACAAGCTTTGCGGGATTCCCAGAGATGGCGACTCTAGCCGCGCTTCAACGCCTCGATATGTCTAACTGCACAAGCTTTACGAGGTTCCCGGCGGGGACAACTCTAGCTGCGCTTCAACACCTCAACATGTTTGACTGCACAAGCTTTGCGGGATTCCCAGAGACGGCGACTCTAACCGCGCTTCAACACCTCGACATACGTCGCTGCACAAGCTTTGCGAGATTCCCAGAGACGGCGACTCTAGCCGCGCTTCAACACCTCGAGATGCTTAGCTGCACAAGCTTTGCGGGATTCCCAGAAACGGCGACTCTAGCCGCGCTTCAA
>CAYGOG010000023.1:1412-10190 GCA_964351415.1 uncultured bacterium
ACGGCGACTCTAGCCGCGCTTCAACACCTCGATATGTCTGGCTGTACAGGCTTTGCGGGATTCCTAGAGACGGCAACTCTAGCCACGCTTCAACACCTCAACATGTCTGGCTGTACAAGCTTTACGAGATTCCCAGAGGCGGCAACTCTAGCCACGCTTCAACACCTCAATATGTGTGGCTGTACAAACTTTGCGGAATTCCCGGCGGGGACAACTCTAGCCGTGCTTCAATACCTCCACATGTCTGGCTGCACAAGCTTGACGGGACTCCCGGCGGGGGCGACTCTAGCCGCGCTTCAACACCTCAGTATGCCTCACTGCACAAGCTTTACGAGATTCCCGGCGGGGGCGACTCTAGCCGCGCTTCAACACCTCAGTATGCCTGACTGCACAAGCTTTGTGGGATTCCCGGCGGGGGCAACTCTAGCCGCGCTTCAACACCTCGATATGTCTGGCTGCACAAGCTTTGCGGCATTCCCAGAGACGACGACTCTAGCCGCGCTTCAAAACCTCCACATGTCTGACTGCTCAGGCTTTGCGGGATTCCCGGCGGGGGCAACTCTAGCCGCGCTTCAACAGCTCAGCGTATCTCGCTGCACAAGCTTTGCGGAATTCCCAGCGGGGGCAACTCTAGCCGCGCTTCAACACCTCCACATGCCTCGCTGCACAAGCTTTGCAGGATTCCCAGAGACGGCGACTCTAGCCGCGCTTCAAGGCCTCCACATGTCTGACTGCACAAGCTTTGCGGGATTCCCAGAGATGGCGACTCTAGCCGCGCTTCAACACCTCCACATGTTTAACTGCACAAGCTTTGCGGCATTCCCGACGGGGGCAACTCTAGCCGCACTTGGACGCCTCTACATACAGGGCTGCACAAGCTTTGCGGGTTTTCCGGCGGCAGTTAATGTAGCCGCACTTCCGAGGGGATGGAAGACCTAGTAGTCGGCTCTTGCGCCCTATGTACCAAGGTTAAAGCAGCTTTTCTAGCGGCGCTTCCCAGGATCAAACTCAACGGTGAACCGAACCAAGCGCCTGGACAGCATGGCGGAAGTTCAGCACTTGCGTCGTCTGGATCCGCTGCTCCGCTTCCCCTGCATAAATGAGAAACGCTTGAGGAGCCCGCTCTTTCGCCATCGACTGAAACTGGCGAAGCGCTTCGAGAAATTGCGCGTGATAGGTTTGAGAGGACTTGATTTCGATCGGCACGAGTTCATGCCCATTTTTATAGAGGATATCCACCTCATTTTTTTGCACATCGCGATAGTAAAACAGATTGGGATCGAGCCCTCGATTCAGACGAGATTTCATCAACTCTAAGAGGATCGCATTTTCAAATAGATGACCTCGAACTGGATCCCGCTTCAGCTGTGTTTCGTTTTGAATGCCCAATATGTACGCAGCCAATCCCACATCGTTGAAATAGAGCTTGGGAGACTTGATCACCCGTTTGCCCAAGTTTTCAAAGTAGGGAGGAAGGCGAAAGATAACAAATGACGCTTCTAGAATCGAAATCCACCCCTTCACCGTATGGGAAGAGATCCCCACCTCGCCGCCGATTTCCTCCATGTTCAAAATCTGCCCGACTCTCCCCGCAAGGATTTGAACGAACCGCTCAAATTGGACTAAATCTTTCACCTGAATCAGCTGGCGCAAGTCCCTCTCAATGTATGTCTGAAAATAGCTTCGATAGGCCTTTGTAGGATCCAGGTTGTCTTTGTAAATGCGGGGATATCCCCCTTTCAACATCCATTCATCCAGCGCAAGATCATAACCAGCAGCCTGCAACTCGGCTAAATTCATCGGAAGAAGAGTCAAAAGCGCCGTTCGCCCCGCAAGCGATTGCGAAATCGCCTCTTGCAGCTCGAGCTGGTGACTCCCCGTCAAGATGAACATCCCCTTCAGATCCCGCTTGTCCACCAACGGCTGAATATAGGAAAGCAACTCAGGGACCCGCTGAATCTCATCTAAGATCGCCCCTTGCGGAAACTGTTCTAAAAATCCCCTGGGATCCCCCAGCGCCATCGCGCGGGTGTCTGGGAATTCGAGGTTGACGTAGGGCTTGTGAGGAAAGGCGTGCTGAACCAACGTCGTCTTCCCCGATCGTCGCGGCCCGACCACCATAACCACTGGATACCCAGTCGCAAGTCCCTTAAGCTCAGACTCAATCTCTCTCTTAAACATAGGCCCTGACTTTTCTGAAGTTCAACTTCATTTTAGTCAGAGCAGGCGATTTTAAGGGGAACTTTATTGCGGTTCTTTGCAGAGCCAGACGCGGGCGCCCGACTCGTGGAGGAACCGCTCAGCCTTGGCGGCGAAGCTCCCCGCCTCGTGCAGCTCGCGGCTGAGTACCTGCAGGAGGACGAGATCGAACGGGTGCTCCTGGAGATAGCCTTTGAGGGCCCCCTCGAGGGTCCGAGAGCGGATCAGCTGGAGGTCGATGGGGACGTGATGCTCGCGGCCGATTGCCTCGGCCCGCTTGAGAGCCGCGGCCCCCAAGAGCTCCCGGTCTGGTATGGGGGCATCGATGGGGAGCGAGAGGGGGATTTCGAGTACATATAGGGCCGTAATCTTGGCCCCCTGTGCAGACGCCATTTGGCAGGCCGCCTGCAGACCGTCGGTGCCGGTAGTACTGCGCGCGATGACAAGGATATTCTTGAATTTCAGCGGGAGATCGCGAGGCATTTTCATCTTCTCGATCTGCAGATTGCCTGTGGCGGAGAGGCGCTCCCGTTTGCGGTAGAGGAGATACATCAGGGTGCCGGCGGCGAGCCAGCCGAGCCCCACATAGCGCCCTGTAGGTTTGGTCACAACGACCATCACCCAGACGAGGAAAGTCGCAACTGCGCCCAGGATGGCGAGCGCGGAGAGTTGGCGCCCTTTTCCGATGGAGAAGTTCCACGGCGCGAGGTAGGGGCGCTCAAGAGCGGGATTTTTCACGCGCAGGGTCAGAAGCGACATGTGGCACGAGAAGAAGGCGATCATGGCGCCGAAGTTGTAGAGGTCGGCCATGAAGAGCATCTGCCCTTGGCTCGCGGCGACAACGGCACACGCAAGCGCCGTGAAAATCGCAAGCGCCACCCACGGCGTCCGAAATTTCGCATGCAACCGATAGAAAAACCGAGGCACCTGGTAAAACTCGCCCATCGAAAAGGTGAGGCGCGAGCAGCCGATGAGGCCGGCGTTGGAGGCGATGAGGAGGATCATGGCGGCGAGGAGGCCGATCCACGGCAGGAGGAAAGAGGCGCCGATGGGAAAATGTTCCACAATGCCGGCTACGGGATTGTCGATGTAGGTGGTGGAGAGCTCTTGCGGCGTCAGGACGGAGAGACCGGTCACCGAGATGCCGATGTAAAGGAAGACGAGGACGAGGACAGTGCGCTTGATCGCCTTGGGAATTGTGACGCCCGGCTTTTTGGTTTCAGCGGCGAGCTGCGCAATCGATTCGATACCGGTGTAGGCCACCATCGCCATCGCGGTCCCTTTGAAAAACTCGGGCCAGGAGGGAGACCAGTTGACGCCGACTACGCCGATGCGCAGGTGGTCCCACACAAGGGGCAGGTTGAGGACGGTGAAAATGCCCAACAAAATGATGAGCGCCTGCGTCACCACGGTGAAGACAGCGAGGATCCAGCTAAAGCGGGTTGACTCGCGCACCCCGACGACATTGAGAATAAAGAGAAAGAGAATGATGAGGAGAGTGGAGTTGACCGCCATTGCAGTGGTCAATGTGAGGTTGAGGCCAAATGAATTGAGCGCCGCGACGACATACGACGGAATCGTAAAGGCGGAGATCGCGACCGTCACGATGTAGTCGAGCAAGAGGCCCCATCCGGCGATAAATGAGACAAGATCGTTGAACGCGTAGCGGGTAAAGGTGGCGGAGCCCCCCGGCTCGGGGAAAGTGGAGGCCATCTCGGCGTATGAGAAGGCAGTGCAAATGAAGACAAAGCCGGCAATGGCGAGTGAAATCGGCGTCGCGCCAAGCGAGTACAAAGCCGTGGCGCCGAGGGCATAGTAGATGGATGAGCCTACATCGCCGTAACCGATGGAGAAGAGGTCGGCAACGCCCAACACCCTTCGGTATGTGTATTTTTGGAAGTTAACGATCTGCTCTTTGAGACGGGCCATATCCCCCTAGTGCCACTGCAGAGCGATTTCAGTCAAATTAACGAGCGCTCTTCTGTCTACGTTTAGGTCGAGGATGTATGGAAAGTTCTAAACCAAATGCATCCAAAACAGCAATCAAGTTGAAAAACCGTGGGTTGCCATTCATCGAGAGCGTTCGATATAAATTCTCCCGATTTAAATCTGAATCTTTGGCAAGACGCGTCATCCCCCCTTGTGCTTCTGCAATATCGCGCATTGCTAACAGAAAAGATTGGGGATCATCATCTTGCAGTGCAGCATTTAAATATGCAGCGGCCTCACCTGGATCTTGAAGTTGTTCCAGAAGATGCTCTTTATAATTCCTTACTTTTACCATATCTCCCCTCAGCTTTGTATAATTCCCAATATTCTTTGCAACGATCCAGATCTCGTTTTTGGCTTCGTTTGTCTCCACCACATAGTAAAATAACGAGCCGTTCCTTGGCTTTTCCAAAATAAATCCGATATCCAGAGCCGACGTGGATACGAAGTTCATACACTCCTCGTAACCCTTGAATCGCCTTGCAATCACCAAAGTTACCAGATCGAAGTCGATTCAATCGAACTCGTATCGCAGCTCGAATTGATGAATCTAGCTTTGCCTCCCAACCCAGAAAGGGACACTTCCCATTGTCTAATTCAAGAAATCCAACATCTAAATTCACATAGGCAATTGTAGCACAAACGCTACAATACAGAAAATATTTATCGCAAGTTATTTACTGCAAACTGCTTATGCGCCTAAACCACACGTGATCGCCGCGCTCGCGCAGGATCTCTGCGAGGCGCTCTTCGAGGTTGGATTCGACGACGCCCCCTTTCGAAAAGCGGCTCTCGAGCGCTTGGCCGCGGCTGCCGACAAAGACGACGTGGCCCGGCCAGACGATCATGTCGAGAGGTTCGAGGGCGCTGAGTTTGCGGGGCAATTCGCGGCCCCAGTGGACGAGATCGCGGGTATTGCGGGGAACGGCTCCGTTTGTCGCTTGGTAGAGGAGTCCAGAGCAGTCGACACCGGCTGCCGTCCATTGGATCCGCTCGGAATCGGAGAGGGGCCCCGAGGGAGGCCACCAGGTGAGCATTTCGGGAAGGCCGGGATAGGCGTTGCCTCCCCACACATAAGGGACGCCGAGGAGCGATTCCATCCGATGGAGAATGGCATCGCGCGGCGGGAGAATGGGGCGCTCTCCCAGACCCTTTTCAACGCAGCGGCGGTCGATGTAGAGTCCCTTGCCAAAGATCTCGGAGTCGACCCGGAGGCATGATTCGTATTCTTCCAGACAGTGGAGCGTCGTACCGGCAAGCGCCACCCCTTCTAAGGCGATGAAAAGACCCCGCTCGCGCGGGATGGCGTTGCCGCGGAAGACTTCGGTGTGGGGGCGGTTGAGGAGGAGGGCGGGACGGGTAACGCGGTATGACATTATGAGACGTCGGCGGCGCAGCGGAACCCATAGGTGCCGTTAACGGCGCCCGGGTTATTCCGATGGCGGTGCGAGCAGCGCAAGTCCTCTTTCAGGCTCTTCCAGCAGCCGCCGCGCAGGACGCGGTAGACACCCTGTGCAGGTCCCTGTGGATCGAGCGGCTCGAGCGCCGAGGCGTCGTAGTAATTGTAGGCATACCAGTCGGAACACCACTCGTAGACGTTGCCCGCGACGTCATAGAGGCCAAATTCGTTGGGCGGATAGCTCATAACCGGTGTGGTGTCAGAGCTAAAGTAGTTGGCTTGGCTCCGCTCGATCTCGTGACCGGTGGGGAAGATGTTGACGTCTTTACCGGCTGCTGCGGCCGCTTCCCATTCGGCTTCGGTGGGGAGCCGCTTGCCGACCCATTTCGCATAGGCGATCGCACCGTACCAGGTGACGCCGACGATCGGGTGCCGGTTGTAGCCCGACTCGATGATGTACTTGCCGCCACTCCGCTTCACGCGGGAGTCGCGGAGGCGGATGATGTCGTTGTTGTTGTGGTCTTTTTCGCCGCCCATCGCCTGGAGAAAGCGGATAAACTGCTCGTTTGTGATCGGATGGATGTCGAGCGCAAACGTGGAGAGGGTCACGTGGTGGCGCGGCATCTCGTCGCGCGCGCCCTCGTTGGATCCGCGAGGGTATGTGCCGCCTTGGATCACCACCATGTCGGTGAGGAGGGGCTCCACTTCTGCAGTCTCCATCTTTTTGGGCTCGTAGTGGGAGACCATCTTGTCGCGGGTGAAGATCGCGCCGGGATCGGCCTCGTACTCAGGGCGGGCGATCTGCTGCGGATTGAGGACGGGCTTGGGGGCAGCCGAGGCGGCAAGGGCGGCTTCCCGCTGCTGAAACTCAAACGACATCTGCATCACGTTTTCGAGCTTCGGCTCCACATCGGAGAGGGGGATCGCCTTGGGGGCGCCGAGCAGCTCTTGAAGAGCCGTTTTCAAGCGGGTGGGGCGGCTACCGGCTTGCGGCGCAAGCAGCTTTTGGATGAGGAGATCCCAATTGCCCTGCCACTCAGGGACGAGGAGGGAGGGCGCTTCATAGGCCCCTTCGGGAATTTTGCGGGCGATGAGGTTGTACGCGAGGATGCCCAGCGCCCACGCATCTACGGCGGGCGTAATCGCAGCAGCGTCGTTGCGCTTTTGCTCGGGGGCAAGAAAGGCAAGGGAGCGCAGGGCCGTTGAGCGGAGCGCTTTGCCATCGGCAATGCGGCGCAATTGCGCGAGGAGCGCATATCCCTCTCCGATCATGCGGGTCAACCCCGCATCGGCCAAGAGAACGCAGGGGCCATGCTCGCCCACCTTGAGAAGAATATTTGTCGATTTGAGACCGCCATGCACAAGACCGCCGTCATGCAGCGCATCGAGCGCGTCCGCGACCTGCGCGACAATATGGAGCGCCTCTTCTTCAGACAATTGACCGCGCTGTTCGAGGAAGCGGTCGAAGTGCATCGTCCCCCCCTCTGAATCGGCGATCAGATCGGAGATGAGAAAAGCCTTGCCGTCGACGCGACTAGCGCTGTGAAGCGGAACGAGATGCGGATGGGACAGCGCAGCGAGCTTCGCGACCTCTTCTTCAAAGCGGCGCCAAAACGGAGCCTCGCGCGTTGCCTCCAGCGGGAGCAACTTCAGGGCAAACGTGCGCTTCAGGTAGCGATGCTCCACCGCATACGCAGAGCCGAAAGGACCCTCGCTTAACTCGCGCAAGACAGAATAATCGCCGATCAAATCTGCAGACATGACCCCATCCTACGGAATCGAAACCCTAGGATCAAGAAAAAAGTCCGACCCACTTTGCGAACGCCCAGGCTATCAAGAGGATAGCGCCACCCCCGACAATCCAAACAACCTGAGGCATATTGCGCGCGCCTCCTGGGGGAGCGCCGCGCATCTCGAGCGTGCCGATGCCATAGGCAAAGTCCTGCTTTTCGGGGGGCAAGCGAAACGCTTCTGGGTGCTCTTTGATCATCCGATCGCCATCAAAGCCGAGAAAGTTTGCGTATTGGCGCATAAAACCGATCGCGTAGGTATTCGAGAGGTATTGCTCGATGCGCCCCTCTTCGATCGCCTGCAAATACTGCGTCCGAATCGAGGTGGCGTTCTCCACCTCTTTGAGCGTGAGGTGCATCTCCTCTCGCTTCCCTTGGAACAATGAACCCACTTTCTTCAGAGCTTCTTGCGTCATGCGCTTAAATCTACTTGACTCCCCTCTTTTCGTTCAAAGCAATGTTCTGTATTGTAGATTCCGTGAAGCCGTTTACCGCCACCATTGACTTGAAGCTCGCCCCCAAACTCAAAGCCGACCTCGAGTCGCAGGGGTTTGAACTCAGCCGTATTCCCTACTCTGTTTTTTCCGCCAAGAAAAAAGGGGTCACCTGCACCCTATACGAGTCGGGCAAGCTCACCGTCCAGGGCAAAGAGATGGCCGAGTTCATGGAGTTTTACCTCGAACCTGAAATTCTCCAGTCGTTTGCCTTTTCCAATCCCCTCGTCGACATCGACCCCACACCGCGCATCGGCCTCGACGAGGCGGGCAAAGGCGATTACTTTGGCCCGCTCTGCATCGCCGGTTTTTACACCGATCGGGTGGCCGACCTCGTAAAGATGGGCGTCTGCGACAGCAAACAGCTCTCCGACGACAAAGTGCTCAAACTCGCACACTCGCTGCGGGCCCAATTTGCCTACACCGTCATCCGCCTCTTTCCCCTCAAGTACAACGAGCTCTACAAGCGATTTGGCAACCTCAACCGCCTCCTCGCCTGGGCCCACGTCGCCGCCCTCAAAGATCTCTCCGATAAAACGGGCTGCCGCGAGGCGATCCTCGACCAGTTTGCCAATCCGGGGCTTGTCGACTCAATGCTCAAGCAAAAAAAGCTCGACGTGCATCTCATCCAGCGCACCAAGGGCGAGAGCGACCCTGTCGTCGCCGCCGCCTCGATCCTAGCGCGCGCCGCCTTCCTCGAGGGGATGGAGACCCTCTCGCAAGAAGCGGGCCGCCCTCTTCCGAAAGGGGCCGCCGCGCACGTCCCCAAAGCCGGCCTCGAGATCGCCAAAGCCCAAGGCATTGAGGTACTTGAGCGCTTTGGAAAGACCCACTTTAAGACCCACCGCGAAATCCTCGCCCAGCTCTAACTTCTAGATCATAAATTCCGCGAGAGGGGGGGAAGGAG
>CAYGOG010000024.1:0-10100 GCA_964351415.1 uncultured bacterium
CAACGGAAAGAGTCTGCGTACGGCCGGGGATGTTGCCGGCGATCATGAGGGTGAGGTCGAGCGAGATGACCCGCTTTTTGCGCAGGTTGTCGGGCACTTCGCCGCGTACAATGGCTTGCGCGAGCCCTTCTACAATGGCGGTTTTGCCCACACCGGCTTCCCCGATGAGGACGGGGTTGTTTTTGCGGCGGCGGCAGAGGATGAGGATGAGCCGCTCCACTTCGTCGCGGCGCCCCACGACGGGGTCCATTTTCCCTTCGCGGCAGAGCTCGGTGAGGTCGTGGCCATAGGCTCTTAAGGCGGGCATTTTGTCGGCGCCTGCAGCTGCTGAGGTGCGTTCGGGGCTGTTGTTCGGAGGGCGGACGCTGCCTGGAGTGGCAGGAGGTGTCGATCCGGGGGCGGCGCCACCCATGGGGGGCAGCTGTAGATTGAAGGTCTCGAGCTCTTTGAGAACTTCTTTGCGGATCTCTTTGAGGTTGGTGTTGAGGTTTTCAAGCACTTGAGCCGCAACGCCGTCAGTTTGGCGGAGGAGGGCGAGGAGGAGGTGCTCGGTCCCGACGTAGTTGTGGTTGAGGTTGGAGGCCTCTTCGTTGGCGTACTCGAATACCTTTTTCACCTTGCCGGTGAGGGCGGGGTCGCCATACACCTGAATCTCGGGGCCGAAGCCGACGATCCGCTCCACTTCGGCGCGGACGGCCTCGTAGTCGAGGTTGAGGTTGCGGAGCACATTGACTGCGATCCCTTGGCCGAGCTTGAGGAGGCCCAAAAGGACGTGTTCCGTTCCAAGGTAGTTGTGATTGAGCCGTTGCGCCTCTTTCTTGGCCAGCTTGATCACCTGCTTCGCGCGATTGGTAAACTTGTCGAACATGCCAAAATCCAGTCTGTCTATTCTAACTCTTGCCGGCCCAACTTGCCAAGACCCGAGGGGGGCTATAAACTCCTTCTCATACTGGAGGCCCTATTGTTTTCAAAGACAAATTTGAAAGTGGTTGATACTGGGGTTTCTACGGCTCAAAAAAACATGGCGGACGATGCCCAATTATTGGCTGAATTGGGGGAGGTGCCGATCCTCCATTTATATGAATGGGCGGAGCCGTCGGCGACCTATGGCCATTTTATCGCGGTGGATGAGCATGTGAACCGCAGAGCGGCTGAAAAGTGGGGCCTGGCGCTTGCGCGGCGCCCGACAGGGGGCGGGATCGTGTTTCATACGTGGGATTTTGCCTTTTCGCTGTTGATGCCGGCGGGGCACCCGCTCTGCTCGACGGAGACGTTGGAGAATTACAAGTTTGTCAATGATCTTGTCCTGGACGCTGTCAAGGAGAGTTTTGGCATTCGGGGTCAGGGGCGTTTGTTGCCGGAGAATCCGCCGGCGGGGCCGTTTTGCATGGCAAAGCCCACCGTGTACGACGTGGTGTGGCAGGGGCTGAAAGTGGCGGGGGCGGCGCAGCGGCGCACGAAGCGGGGCTACCTGCATCAGGGGACGATCTCGCTCGCAGAGCCGCGGTGGGAGATGTTGAGCGAGCTCTTGAGCCCTGAGGTGTGCGAGGCGATGCGGGGGGCGACCTATGCGCCGCTTGGGCCCGGGTGGAAGGAGGAGCACCTCCTCAACTTGCGACTCTTGATGAAGAAAAAAATCGCAGAGAGTATGATGGCACGCTTATGAATCAGAAGAGCGCTATTTCCCCTCGACGGGACGAAAACTATCCCGATTGGTATCTCGCCGTCCTCAAAGCGGCCGATCTCTCGGAACATTCCCCCGTCCGCGGTTGCATGGTGATTAAGCCGTGGGGCTACGCGATTTGGGAGCACATTCAGCGCCTCATGGATGGCCGCTTTAAGAAGCGGGGCGTCCAAAATGCCTATTTCCCGCTGTTCATTCCGCTCAGCTTTTTAAGCAAAGAGGCGGAGCACGTCGAAGGGTTTGCGAAAGAGTGCGCCGTCGTGACGCACCACCGGCTCGAGAAGAATGCGAAGGGGCAGCTCGTTCCTGCGGGGGAATTGGAAGAGCCGCTTGTCGTGAGGCCCACCTCCGAGATGATCATCGGCGAGAGTTTTTCCCGTTGGATCCAGTCGCATCGCGATTTGCCGCTGAAGATCAACCAGTGGTGCAACGTGGTGCGCTGGGAGATGCGGACGCGCAGTTTTTTGCGGACGACCGAATTTTTGTGGCAAGAGGGGCATACCGCCCATGCGACAAAAGAGGAAGCTGAGCGGGAGGCGCGCGAGATGCTCGATGTCTACGCTGCGTTTTGCCGCGAGGTGCTCGCGATTCCGATGGTGATCGGCGAGAAGCCGCCGCACGAGCGGTTCCCCGGAGCGCTCGTCACCTACACGATCGAGGCGATGATGCAAGATCGGAAGGCGCTGCAGGCGGGGACGTCCCATTTTCTGGGGCAAAACTTTGCGCATGCGTGCGGCATCAAGTTTATGAGCGAGGGGGGCGCGCAAGAAGAGGCGTGGACCACCTCGTGGGGCGTCACGACGCGGTTGATCGGCGCCGTGGTGATGACGCATGGCGATGACGACGGCCTCGTCTTGCCGCCGAAAGTGGCGGGGCATCAAGTGGTGCTCATTCCAGTTGTGCACAGCGATGAGACGCGGGAGAAAGTGCTGCAATTTTGCCATGAGGTGGCAGAGGAGTTGGGCAACACCGTATGGGCGGGCGATCCGATCCGCGCGTTTGTCGACACGCGCGATTTGCGCGGCGGCGAAAAGAGCTGGTCGTGGATTAAAAAGGGTGTGCCGATCCGCATCGAAGTGGGGCCGCGCGAAGTGGAGGCGGGCAAGCTCTCGCTTTTGCGGCGCGATCGGGGCCACAAAGAGCGAACCGATGTGGCGCGCGCCGAGGTGTCGCTGCAAGTCGCGAAGATTTTGAGCGAGATCCAACATGGGCTCTTGGAGCGCGCGAAGGCGTTCCGCGACGCGCACACCTCGCGGATCGACTCGCGCGAGGAGTTTGTCCGCTTCTTCACCACCAAAGAGGGAGACGTGGAGCGGGGCTTTGCGCTCGTCCACTGGGCAGGCGATGCCAAGCTCGCGGACGAGATTAAAGAGGAGTTTGGGGCGACGATTCGGTGTCTCCCCCTCGAGGTGCCGCAAGAGTCGGGCAAGTGCCCCTTCACCGGAAAAACGAGTTCTCATCGCGTAATTTTTGCCAAGGCATACTGATGTTAGAGTTCTTCCGCAAATACCAAAAAGGGTTCTTCTTCGTGGTGGCATTTCTCGTGATTGCGAGCACCGTGTTCTACGGCGTGGGGAACGTCATGAATGGGGCGCCGGAGCGGGAAGTGTCGGAGGAGGAGCGACTCGCAGCTGAGCTTGTGGAAGAGGGCGCGCTCCTTCGGACGCTGATGGAAAGCGGTGTCGCAGAACTCGTGGCCGAGCACTACAAGGATGAGTTGGAAGGGGAGTGGCAACCGAAACTCGAGCGGGTGCAAAACTACAAGCCGTACGTGCATCCGATGGCGCCCGCCATTGCAGCTGAGAACGTGTGGCAGCGGTTTGCGCCGCAGCTGCTCGAGTCGCTCCAAAAGATGCGCACCGAGCCCACCGTGGGGGGATTGTTTAAGCTATACCTGGCGCAAGAGTTGTGTCCGCCCGAATTATTGCGCCGCATTTTGGCCTACCAGGCCTCGCAGCACGAGGGATTGCCGCGCGATCCGCGCCTGCAGCAAGGCGATTTTGCGATTGCAGGTCTCCGCCACCCCGTCGACGTATTAGGGCGCCCCTTCTTGCGCAAGCTCGCCCACTTTGTCGCCGTCGCCGCGGCCGAGGCCAAAGCGGAGGGCGTCGCGGGCGAAAACGCGATCCAATTGTGCCGCGGCTGGTTTGAGCGGGCGGGGCCTGCGCCGGAACCAGTTGTCCAACTCAAAGTCGAGACACTCGAGCTGCCCGACGAGTGGATCGCCTTCAGCGCCTATGTCCACACCCTCGCGCCCAACAGCGCCGAACCGTGGCCCGCCCGCACAGCTGAAGCGCCGGTCGATTGGCTCACCCAAACATACCGCGTCCGCTATGCGGCGGTCGATCCCGAAGAGGTGGCCCTCACCATTCCGCTGCGCGAGCTGATCGCGTGGCAAGAGGCGCACCAAAAGCCGACCGATGGGACCGCCGACGCCGACTCGCGCCGCCACATGATCCAAGAGCAGCCCGAGCGCCTCGAGGCCGCACTCGCACTGGCGCCCATCCAAGAGACCACGCTCATCGGCCGTACCGATACGCCGCCGCAGTTTCAGACAGAGGGAACGCAGTTCCGCCTCGTCGAAATGCAGCCGATCGGCTCCCCGCGCCTCCGCTCCTTTGCGGAGCTGAAAGAGACCCTCATGGCGCAAACCGGCGTTGTCGAGTTGCCCTTCAACGAGTGGATCGACGCGCTTCCGACGCACTTCGCTGCGGCTAAGAGCTGGGGCCTCGAGGCGCAAGAAGAGCAGGTCGAAGACACCTCGCGCGAGCTCGACAGCTGGTGGCGCGACGGCAACCGCTTCTACCACGCTCTCGAGCGGAAAGAGGTCCATCGACCCGCCCCCGCCGAGCAAACCCGCGCCGCGCAACAAGCCCTCGCCCGACATCTCCTGACCCATGTTTGAAAAACTGCCGCCCCTCTCGCCCGCCCTTTTCGTGCAGATGGGGTGGCAGTGTCCCTACCTCAAAGGGCCCTTCAAGACCGACCGCACCCGCCGCCTACCCGATCCGCTCGGCGAGCCCACCTTTGCCACTCTGCACGTCGGCTGGAATGAAGAGGGGCTCACCTTCCATATCGATTCCGCCTCCGAGCTCACCTCGGTCGAGCTCTTCCTCGACACCCGCGACCTGAAGACCAAAGGGCAAATCTCCCGCTTCTGCCACCACTTCCTCTTCCCCCTTGAAGGAACCGCGCGCGAGCTCACCCGCTTTCGCGGAGAAGATCACCATCGACTCGCCGATCCCGAAGACCTCAAGTTCAAGATCGAAAAGGGGTGGCGCGGAGTGGACCTTACCATTCCCCTCCCTGCAGCCCTCCTCCACGGCTTTGACCCACACGCCTTTCCCCGCATCGGCTTTGCCTACCGGATTCGCACCCCCGACAACCAAGCGCAGCACTTTCCCCTCTCCTCGCAAGACGTCTCCCTCGAGCAGCACCCCGCCGCCTGGAGCACCCTGCACCTCAAATCCTAGATGGTATCGTCAAATTCTTCTCCCATGAGACGGCGGCCTTGATCCTTAGCTTCCGATCCTTCGAGCTAGCCAACTGTTTACAGTTGGCGGCGCTCTCCAGGATCAAAATCTAAGAATCAAGGCCTTGTCCTCCAGGGAGAATTATTTGACGACACCATCTAAATCAAGTAAACTATTTTCTTGATTTGCCGACTTGAGATAAATTTGCGATGATCGAGGTTTTTGAAGCAGCAGAGTACGCGGATTGGCTGAAGACTCTGCCGCCGCGCGAGTATGCACAGGTAAAAAAGAGAATCGCTCAGATTGAGCTTTGGGATCACTTTGGCGATATACGCAATTTGGGAGAGCATCTCTTTGAGTTGCGATGGGAAAATGGAAGAAGGGTATACTTTACAATCCTTTCACCCCACTACATAACACTCCTTCTGGGAGGACATAAAAATGCTCAAGAAAAAGAAATCAAAAAATCGCGCCTTCTCCTTAAAAAATATGCCAACCGTCGACCTCGATCTGGCTAAACTCAAAAAGGTTCGATCGGAACTGTTCTTTCATGACCTTGACTTAGTGGGGAAGGCGATGATTGATGCAATTCTTCACGAGGATAAAGAGGCATTGATCGATATTATCGAAGGGGTCGCGATGGTGCATGGGGTTTCTTCTCCAATGAGAGCCAAAAAGCAGCGCCCCAAAGTAAAGCGGCACCGCAAATTGCCTTCCAGGCCGAAGCCTCTCGTCTCACGCCGTGCAAAGCGGGGCGCCACAAAAGCATGAAACAGTTTACCGAATCGCACGAGTGGGTCGATGAGCAGGGGCGCGTGGGGGTGACTTCTTTTGCGCGGCAGGAATTGGGCGAAGTAGTGTCGATTGAGTTGCCTCAGGTGGGCGCGGTGGTGAAGGGAGGCGAACCTCTCTGCGTCATCGAATCGACGAAAGCGGCCGCCGACATTTATGCGCCGGTGAGCGGCCGCGTCGTCGAAGTCAACGAGGCGCTGAAACGGGATTTGTCGCTGTTGAACAAGAGCCCCGAAGAGGGGGGGTGGCTTGTCCGGATTGAGGTGCGGGGCACAGAGAAGTTGCTGTCTCTTCTTGAATACCGCAAGTTGATCGGCTCGAAATGAGCGCACGCGCGGCTTCCGTACGCGCGTACCTCAATCAACTGGTCGCCGATGAGGCGATGGAGGCCGTAGCAGCGCAGAACAGGCGGGCCCGGCTGCCGCCGATCTCTGTGACGCCGGCATTGGGCAAGCTGCTCTACACCATTGCCCTGTTGCGCAAGCCGCAGCGCATCCTGGAGATTGGGACGCTGGGCGGGTACAGCACGCTTTGGTTGGCGCGGGCGTTGCCGCCGGAAGGGAAGCTGCTGTCGCTCGAACTGAATCCGGAACATGTGGCGATTGCGCGGGCCAACATCCGCGCCGCGGGCTTTGAGCGAGAGGTGGAGGTGCGCGAGGGGAATGCGCTCGAACTTCTGCGCGCCGTGGAGGGGCCCTTTGATCTCGTCTTCCTCGACGCCGATAAGAAGCGGTATCCCGAATACCTGGAGCTCATTTTAAAACTCGTGAAGCCGGGCTCGGTCATCCTGGCAGACAACCTCATTCCCCGCGAAGAGCAGGTGGGGATGCCGCATCCAGGCGATCCCGAATCAGAGGCGGTCTACCGCTTCAATGACCTGATCGCGCGCCATCCGCGCCTTGAGGTGGCTTTTGCTCCCACAATTGTGGGGGAAAATGGCCGCATCGATGCGCTGGGGATCGCCCTTGTCCGGTAGCCACAAGTTTTGAATTTCCACAGCGAACCCTAATTAGGGTAGAAACGGAACGAGAGCTGCAGCGCAAAGCTTGAGGCAAACGGGGGCCACAGGCGCAACCGTTGTCAAGATGGTGGCGAGGCAGGCACTCATACAGCCGCCAAATGCCACAGGGCCCGCTTCTGCGGTGGGAGCGCATGCGGCTAGGGCAAGCGCGGCGAGCGCGAGTTTCGTAATCCAATTCATGCGGTCGGGCGCGCGAGTATGAGAAGAGGATCCTGTTACACGTGAGACGGGATTTGCCATAAAGTTCACCTGGTGAGGGTTCTAAAAATTGAGGGCTAAATCTATACCTCTCATCCGTTATGGAGTCAAATTGTTTTTAATGTTGGATTGGAGAAATGAGGAGAGTGCTTGAATGATTTCAGGAAGGTCAGGAACGGTGTACGGAAGAGCTGCTCTACGAATGAACGAATTCCAGAGCAGAACTTTCGCCGGATCGGCGACAAAAGCAGCTGGAAAGTAATAGGATGAAGCGGGAACAGGAGTGCCTCGTTGTTTAAATGTGGTATGGATTGCTTTGTGTAAGATGGAGGCGTCCAAAGTAAACGCTCGAGAGAGCATCCAGAGGTCAAAAATGTCCTTAATGCGAGTATTCAACATACCTCGTTTGACAACTGTTTCTAGTTTCTCTGCAAAGACGGTTTCCGGTGTGTACCCATAGAGCTGGGGAGCGGGAAGGTCGAGAAGACTGGGGTAATGGAGAAGCTGAGGAGCTGGCGTAATAAGGTCTCCGAACCCAACATCGATTTGCATTTTGATTTGGGCTCGGTCAAGCTCGCTGAAGAATTCAATACGTACCCCTTCATATTCGGAAGATGTTTGAATGGTTGTGGCTTGAATTTCAGTAGAACGGAACGAGATCCCATCTGGGCAGGGAGAATGTTGCTGGCAGATTTCTGCACAGATAGAGCGTAAGTTTCCAGGCGAATTGGAAGTTTTGCCGAGGAGATCGATATCCATTGTGGGACGATGGACGGAGGTTTGCCACGCGCGGAACATGAGCGCGCCTTTGAGATAGAATTTGTGTGCATGGGGCGAGAGGGAGAGGCGGTACAGAAAACGTTCAATCGCAAAGTATTGAAGAACCTCTAAGAAAGGGCGCTTGTGTTCCTTAGAATAGTTCAGCAAGCGTTGGCGAATGGAGGCGGAGACATTACGCAGATTCATCAAGGAGCATAGCTAGATAGGGCTTCAAAATTCTTTCCACCCTGCACTGTTTAGCAAAGCGAAGGAGAAGCGTAATATTTGGATGCCCTTGTTGCCAATATTTTTTGAGAGCTTCGATTGCGATATCAATGCCAATTTGATTCCGAAAGCGAAAGCAGTCGATGATCGTCTTCTCTTTCGAGTAGACGCGTACAGTCGTGCCATCGAGTCGATGCGTTTCAATCCCCAACTTGTAATACGATAGGCTAAGCCAATAGTAATGGACAGGAGGATGCGAGAGAGGGGGCGGCTTATATCCTTGCTTGACTGCGAGATGAATCTTGTGAGGGATTTGCGTTGTGAGGTGATGAAAGAAGAGGGCGGAGATGAGGCACAGGATTCCTTGGGGAATCTTGCGAGAAATGGTGACGAGGTCGGGGTAGGATTGGCGCGGTTGCCCCGGAAGGCAGTAGAGGCCTCGCTGCAGTTCTTCTAGGAGACCTGCGTCCCGAAGTTTGTATAAAGTGCGGGGATGGATCCCCAACTTCAGGGCTTGGTGAGTTCTGAGCGTACCTCCATGATCCTCAAATGTTTTAAGCGCCTTTCGAATAGAGGGACTATTTTGACTATACATATGTTGTATGTATAGTCAAAATTATCCAGTTTGTCAAGGACTGCGGTTAAGCCCCATGGTGAGGGTGGAGGTGGCTTTTTTGGTGGGGTCGAGGGTGATGCCCGTGAGGGCCATGAAGGTCATGGCGATGAGCCCGGTGACGATGAAGGTGATCCCCATGCCGCGGAGGCCGGGCGGAATATTGGAGTAGGCGAGCTTCTCTCGGATTGCGGCCATGAGGACGATTGCGAGCCACCAGCCGAGGCCGGAGCCGAACATGTAGAGGAGGTTGGGCCAAAAGGGGTAGTCGCGGGCGGTGGAGAAGAGGCAGGCGCCCAGGATGGCGCAGTTGACGGTGATGAGGGGCAGGAAGACGCCGAGGGCGGCATAGAGGCTGGGCGAGTATTTGTCGATGGCGAGCTCGAGGATTTGGACGAAGCCTGCGATCACCGAGATGTAGAGGAGAAACTCGAGGAAGGAGAGGTTGAGGTGGGAGAGGCCGAGCCAGGAGAGGGCGCCAGGTGCGGTGACGAAGTTATGCACGAACCAGTTGAGGAGGCCGCCGATGGTCATCACAAGGGTGACGGCAATGCCTAGGCCATTGGCGGTGGAAACTTTGTTGGAGCAGGCGAGGTAGGAACACATTCCGAGGAAGTTGAAGAGGAGGATGTTTTGCACGAAGACCGATTGGATGAAGAGGCCTGTGAGCGAGAGGGTGTCGTAAGGGCCAAACCAATTCATGATTTTCTCTTGAAGGTGTTTGCGATCCAGATGAAGAAGCCGAGGATGAAAAAGGCGGCGGGGGCGAGCGGCATGAGGCCGAAGGGGACGTAGGTGGAGGGGAGGAGGGCGATGTTCCACAGGGTGCCGAAGCCGAAGAACTCGCGCAGGGCGGCCACTGCGAGGAGGATGAAGCCGTAGCCAAAGCCGGCGGCGAGGCCGTCGAGGAAGGCGGGGATGGGGGGCACGTTTTTCGCCATCGATTCGGCGCGCCCCATGACGATGCAGTTGGTGATGATGAGGCCGACAAAGACAGAGAGGGTTTTCGACATCTCAAAGAGGTAGGCGCGGAGGAATTGGTCGATGGTGATCACGAAGAGGGAGATGATGGCGAGCTGCGCAATCATGCGCACGTTGTCGGGCGTGTGGTTGCGGATGAGCGAGACGAAAAAGGAGGAAAACGCGGTGACGAGGGAGACGGAGACCGCCATGGTGAGGGCGACCGGGATTTTGACGGTGACGGCGAGCGCCGAGCAGATGCCGAGGATGGCGACGAGGATCTGGTTTTGGTTCCAGAGTGGATCGAGGAAGTACGATTTAAGCTCGACTCTGCGCATTTTTCTGCTCGAGTTTTGTAATATGTTTATCCACAGT
>CAYGOG010000025.1:0-9398 GCA_964351415.1 uncultured bacterium
GGTAAGTATACTTGCCTTAAAATGACTAAATAAGTAAAATACAGTCATGGATAGCACGAGAGAAGCCCTAGCCCCCCTCCTCGCCCAGATGAACCCCTGGTGGCGAGGCGACGCCATTCCCGACCTCCCCACCTGGCATCGCACCGCCTACCGCGAACTCTGGGAATGGGTTTCTTCTCCCCCGGCACCCCGCGCCCTTCTCGTATCGGGGGCCCGCCAAGTGGGGAAAACAACTCTCCTCCTGCAAGCCATCCATCAGCTCTTAAAAACCGGCGTGTCTCCCAGCCAAATTCTCTATGCCACCTTTGACCACCCCCTGATCAAAGCCGCTGGCCCCGAAGCGGTCCTGCAAGCCTGGCGCGAACTTGAGCCCTCCTCAGGCAGCCCCGAATACCTATTCCTCGACGAAGCGCAATTCATTCCCCATTTTAGCGTCTGGGTCAAGCATCAGGTCGATTTTGTCCGTTCGCGCCGCATCTTTTTTACAGGTTCTGCCACGCCTCTCCTTGAAACAGATCCCGAATCGGGAGTGGGTCGCTGGCACACGCTCACCCTTTCCCCCCTCTCTTTCTATGAGTACCTCCAAATTAAAAAAATCGCCCTTCCCTCCATTCCAAAACCTACCCCATGGACACCCCACAATACACAGCTGCTCACCTCAGCTGCGCACATTCTGACAGGTCATTTTCATGAATTTCTCATCCGCGGCGGTTATCCCCAAACAGTGCTCATGGAAAGCATCACACAGGCACAGCGGTTTCTCCGAGAAGACATCCTCGACAAAGTCCTCAAACGCGACATGACTTCTCTATTTGGCGTCCGCCGCATTCAAGAACTCGAGCAGACGTTTATCTACCTGTGCATGCATAATGGCGGACTGTTAGACCTCGGCACTCTCTCCCAAAATATGGGCATCTCAAAGCCAACCGTCCAAAGTTTTCTCGAACTTTTAGAGGCAGCCCACCTCCTCTATCAACTCCCCCCCTATGGCTACGGGAAAGAGATCCTCCGCGCACGGTATAAGTATTACCTTGCCGATCCTTCCCTCTCACCGGCAATCCTCATCAAGGGGAAAACTCCCCTCGAAGATCCCGAGCAATTGGGACAACTCGCGGAAGGGGCCGTCATCACACACCTCATTGCCTATGCGCGCACAACACAAGCGCGAGTCAGTTTCTGGCGCAATGCGAAAGACCGCGAAGTCGATCTTGTCTTCGATCGAGGGGGAGCGCTCACTCCGATTGAAATCAAATATCGGATCAATCCCTCCAAAAAAGAACTCCAAGGGCTCCTCGACTTCTGCGAAATAAAAAAACCTGCCCTTGCCTACCTCGTCACAAAATCTCCCGATGCAATCGGCCCCTCCAAGCAAGGTCCTTGGATCTCCATCCCAGCTCCCCTCTTTTGTTACTGGCTCGGCGAATCCACCCCCTTTCTGTGAAAAAACCGATGCTGCTAAAATGCGTCTGTGGGGATATCTGCAAAGGACTCGTAGTGCTCCCCTCCGCCGCCCATTGCTACCTCTAGCAAGGGATGGTGCGCCGGGCAAATCAACACCGGCAATGCCGGCGTGCGGCGCAAAGCTTCCAATCCGCGCACGCTATCCTCAAACCCGATGATCCGATCCCCCGGCTGCCCCGCCTTTTGAATCGCGAGGAGATAGCATTCAGGATCGGGCTTCGACTTTTGATACTCTTCGCGGGTAATCCAGAGCGGGATCGACTGGAGGGCGGGGATCCGCTTTTTCACCACATCCGTCTGAGCGCGAGGCGAATTCGTCGCCACCGCCCGCCGGATATTGCCTTTCTCAAGGGCGCGAAGAAGCGGCTCCACTCCGGGCATCAGCTCGACATTGCCAGAAGCGAGAATGTCTTCGTAGGCGCGCCGCTTTTCCGCATAGAAAGCGGGCCATTCAGCGGTGAGCTGGGGCGCAGCCGCGCAAAGTTCGTCCCGCAGCGCCCGGTCGTTCAGGTGGGCGAGCGTACAAAATTTCGCAAACCCCCAGTCCAGGCGAATGCCCCGCTGCGCAAGCGCGTTTATATACGCCTGATAATGAAGGGGTTCGCTGTTGACGAGGAGTCCGTCAAAGTCAAAGAGGAAAAGTTGAAACCGATGAATCCATTTCACGGTGACCAATAATACCACAACCGATATAGCTAGCAAAAGATGGGGAATACGCGTCTTTGGGTTAACTACCTCTACTTTGGCATCCTGTTTGCCCTGGTCGCTCTCTTGAGCATTGGTTCGCTCTTTTTGCGCGACGTCCACGGCCCTTACTTGCTCTTTTACCTCCTGACCTCGGTAGGCCAGGCATTTCTCGAAGTGTCGTTGCTCCTCTTTGGCGGCGGCCTCGTGCGCCTCTTTTTGCCTAAGTTTTGCTTCCCTCTCTACATCGCGTTTACGTTTTTCATCTTGATCCTCCATATCTGCGATTTTTCGATGCAGATGGTGCTCGATTTGACCGTATGGGATGCCCTCACCCGTTTTGTGCTCGACGAGAGCTTTGACAACTTCATCCACCTGCTCGACGCATCCGGGGTCCCTCTGCCAATGTGGATTGTGATCTTTGCAAGCGTCGCTCTCCTGCCCTTTGCCGGTATTTTGGTGTACCGATTCACCGACCTGATCAGCCGCAGCAAGCCGCTCTCGATTCGGGCCGACCTGTTTCTCCAGATGCTATTCCTCCTGCCGATCTCGCTCTTCTTGTGGGACTTTTCGGCAGCCCGCATCGTCCAGTCGGAGGCGCACGACGTGCTCCATAAGAGCTTGCCGTGGAAAGTGTCGTTTATCCACCCGCGCTATCTCTACCTGTCGCTGCCGAGTCCTCTCGCCCCGCGCCCTACGGAAGAAGACACGCTGCGCCAGGTCGCCCTCGTGACGCCGCAGGATAAAGCCCGCCCCAACATCTACCTGATCATCGCCGAGAGTTTGCGCGAAGACTTCATCACGACCGAAATTGCCCCTCACTTGGCGGCCTTTCGCGATGCCAACACCTCATTTCCATTTGCCTACTCCAATGCCAATGCGAGCCACCTCTCCTGGTTTTCCATTTTCCACTCCAGGCTGCCCCAGTATTGGAAATGCGACTCTAAGTGGAGCTCGGGCAGCCCTGCGCTCCAAGCGCTGAAGCGGCTCGGCTACAAAGTGCGCCTCTACACCTCAGCGCAATTGGCTTACTACGGAATGGAAGAGCTGATCTTCGGGAAAGAAAACCACCTCCTCGATTCCGCTTACATCCACCACCACAACAATACTGTCGAAGCGTGGGAGAGCGACGCCGCAACCGTCAAACACGCGCTCCACGACTTGGAAGACCCCGCCTTGCAAACGGGACAGCTCTTCATCTTCTTTTGGGATGCGACGCACTTTGACTACAGCTGGCCCCGCAATGGCCCGCCCAAGTTTAGCCCGATTGCGGAGCAGATGAACTACTTCCTCGCCTACCACTCGCCCCAAAAAGTGGACCTGATCCGAAACCGCTATAAAAACGCGCTCAACTACACCGACAGTCTGTTCGGTTCATTTCTCGCCCAAATCCCCCGCCTCGATGAGGCGATGATCGCCTTTCTGGGGGATCATGGCGAAGAATTTTTTGAACACGGCCACCTGTTTCACCTCTCCCACTTAAACGAGCAGCAAACCCATATCCCCTTCTACTTAAAGCTGCCCCACAAACCCTTTGTAAAGCCCCAAGTCGCCTCTCAGATCGACCTCTTCCCCACCCTGCTCGACTCCCTCGGCATCAACACCCCATTCCTCGCGGGGGAATCGCTCCTCTCGCCTACCCACCGCGATGTGGCCCTCACCGCCCGCTTCAACGCAAAGCGGACTCCCTATGAGTTTGCCCTGGAAAACGGCCGGGCCAAGCTGATCGCCCAATTCTCGAATCCCCACGATATTTTCACCTCGCCTTACCTCCGGATCATCGGTCTCCACTCCGCCTCCGATGAGCGGCTCAACATCCCCCGCGGCGAAATCGAGGCCTACCTGCGCACCGAATTCAGCGCTGCCTTCGATCGCCATTTCAACTCGAACCGATAGATGGTATCGTCCAATTCTTCCCCCATGGGACGGCGGCCTTAATCTTTATCTTTTGATCCTTCGAGCTCGCCAACTGTTTACAGTTGGCAGCGCTCTCCAGGATCAAAATCTAAGGATTAAGTCCTTGTCCTCCAGGGAGAATTATTGGACGACACCATCTAGCGAAAAAAGCCCCACTCTGCCACCTTTGTTGTGAATGGCACGCCGCGAGTTCAACCCGCTCTACTTTTTCTTTTTTTTACTGATCCTCGCCGGCCTAACGCTGGCCCACTTCGCGTCCGAAAATTTGAGTGGCATCCCCCTCTTTTTCCTCCTCTACGCACTCGGCCAAGCCCTCTTAGAGACAACGGCGATTGCCCTGATCGCCTGGCTCTTGCGCAAATGGGCCCCCCGCTGGGCGTTTTACGCATTTGTCTCCAGCACGTTCCTCTTTTTGCTGGTGCAGTTCACCGATCTCGCGCTGCTCCAGATCATGGACACCACCATCGGCTACCTCTTCCTCTACTTTGCGTCGGGCGGCCTCGCCCACGTCGGCGCTGCCTTTCATGCGCTCAACATGAATCTGGGCATGATCTGCCTCATCTGCGCCGCGCTGTTGCTCTTGCCCGCCCTCGGGATCTTCTTCTACTCCCTCACCGATCGGGCCACCCCGCGCGTCCCGATCCAAATCACCCCAATGCAGCTGTTTTTCACCATGCTCGGCGTCGGCACCGCCCTCCTCCTCCTCGATGTCGGCATGCGCTCCAACCTCGGCTACGCCACCTACAGCCGCTTCCAAAAACATTTACCCCTCGGCACCACCTTCCTCCCCCCTGCGCCGCCAGAAGTGCCCCTCTCCTCCCGCTTTTTCCCGGCACGCCCCGAACTCTCCGAGCTGCCTCCTCTCCAGGCTCCGCATAAACCCAATATTTTCCTCTTCGTCGTCGAGAGCTTCCGCCGCGACTTCATCACACCGGAGATTGCACCCCACCTCCATGCATTGGGGCAAGCGCATCTCTCCTTCCCCGAATCGACCGCCAATTCCAACTCGACCCACACCTCTTGGTATGCGCTCCTCCACGCCAATACCCCGCTCCGTTGGACGCAGGCGGCCCGCTCGTACACCCAAGGCGCACTCCCTTTGCGCCTCTTCAAACAACTCGGCTATAAAATTCACGTGCTCTGCGCAGCCGACTTCACCTTCTTCAATATCGATCCCCTTCTCTTCGGGAACACCCATCAACTCCCCGACACCTTTCTCGAAAATCCCCCCGGGGTCGCCCATGAGCGCGACGCGCAGATGTTTGCCGAAGTGCGGCGCCACCTCACCTCGGAGGGAAACCTCTTCCTCGTCTTCCTCGACGGCACCCACTCCGAATACAGCTTTCCCGAAGAGGCGACCGTCTTCGAGCCGATCGATCCGCAGATCGATTACCTCGCTCTCCCGGGCAATCCCGACAAGCTGGAGCGGGTGAAAAACCGATACCGGAATGCCATTCATCACATCGACGCCCAATTTGGCTCTCTATTCGCCTACCTCCGCGAGCAACACCTCTGGGACGAGGCGATCTTCGCCATCACCGGCGACCACGGCGAAGAATTCTTCGAAGACGGCGCGCTCTTCCACGGTACCCACCTCAACACCTGGCAAACCGCCGTCCCGATCTTCCTGAAACTCCCCGGCAATCCGCCCCTGTCCCGTCTCGAGGCGTCCCACATCGACCTCTTCCCCACAATCCTCCACGCACTCACCGGCCAAAACCTCCCCCTCTTCGACGGCGAGTCGCTCTTAACCCCTGCGCGCCGCCACCCCATTCTAGTCGTGCAGCACAATGGCGGAGCCGCTCCCACCGACTTCCTCCTCCTGAAAAACCATCAGCAATTGCACGCGCGACTGCGCCCACAAGAAGGGCGCGTCGCCCTTCTCTCCGTCTCCGACCCCGCTCTCCTTATAGAGCTGCCCGCCACAGGAGATCTCGGGCAAACAGCCGATTGAGCGCCATCGGCGCCCGCTCCGACACAGGCCAGAACGGCAAAATTTTCCCTTGAATAGGGACAATCTCCACCTCGCGGAACCGCGCGCCCAACACCTTGCCCAGCTTCTCCACCGAAAATTGGCGCACATGGGTCGGGTCCGACTCATACTCGCGGCCGAGCAAGAACTTCATCCGATTGCGCATCCGGAACGCATTGGGAACCGACCCCAAGAAGAGCCCCCCCGGCTTTAAACTCTTCACCACTTTATCTAAAAAGGCGTCGAGCCAAAACAAATGCTCCATGATCTCACAGGCGACCACCACATCGAATGAGCCAAAGGCCCACTCGTCATTGAGATCGGCCCACTGCGTCTCAATGCCCAGCCGCTCTTCTGCCAATGCGAGCGCCTTCCGGTCCACATCGACGCCAGTGACCTGATTGCCCTCGGCAAAGGTCTGCGTGAGCATCCCGTCGCGGCAGCCCAAGTCCAACACGCGCTTGCCTTTCCCCACCCAACGCTTCAAATACGGACCACGCGCGCCGTGACAGAACAAATAGCCATACCGCTTGCCCCGCTCGTGGTGGGCGCGATAGACCGCTTCAAGCATCTCTTTCGCCATATACCTCTATTGATTGAGCCAGTATAGCAAACAGACAAAAAAAAGAGCGCATCCTTTGAAGGGATGCGCTCACACAAGACTCCCCCAGACTCTATGCGTGTTCGGGAGGGAGTGGGATGGAGGCGATGCGGCGGAAGTCGCTCACCACGGAGTCAGACACCCGCGGATTGCTCTTCAGGAACTCGTCGAGGAACTGATACGCCCAGGCGCGTAATTCGCCATAGGTCGCACCCGATCCTTCAAATCCAAGCGCCTTGAGCTTGAGCCCCAATTCCTTCAGGAGGAGCACTCCATCTTGAACAGGCTCTATTTCCGTCTTGTAAGCACCCGCAATATAGGACATCAATGTGTCATTGCTGTTCTCCATGCGCGCGTTTTCTTGACAGAGACGGGGAATTTCCGCTTCCTTGTCTTTCAACCGCAGCTCGTAGTCTTGACCGCGTGCGCGGTATTGACCCACGAGGTTCGCTACTTCACCATTGCACTGCTCTCCAACAGACGACCCGTCTTCTAAAATCGGCGAACCGTTTGCCTGCCTCAAACCCCACTTCTTAATGAGCCATGCCCATTTGTCGGTGCGGTTTGCCGCGTCAGCCTTGGCAAAGTCGAGCTGCACTTCTTCAGCGCGACTTACCCAATACTCGCGGTTTTTCTTATCTAACTCAATCTCAGCGGCGTTGAGCTTGATCTTTGTCAAATTCTTCTGAACGGCCGCTTTATTTTTCTCGATGCGATCTTCCCAGGACGCAATTTTCGTCTGCGCCTTCTGGATCCGCTCCACTTCGTGCTGTACCAACGCATTCACCTCTGTCACCAGAAGCTCTACCGCATTGGCCGCCCCAATCAACCGGTCGCTATTCAGCGGCAGGTATGCGTGGGGATCCATCAAAAAGTTTTGGGGGACCTCACCTAGAAAATAACTCTGCCCATCGAGAGATTGTTCGATCTCCTTCAGGGTATGGGTCGACTCGGAGAGAGTCGCATCAGGAATAGCGGGAATGGCCCCACTCTCCTCTTTCTTTGCCGAGAATTCCGGAATCTCCGACATAGTTCTCCTCCGAGTTTATTTTTACTAATATGTATTTATAATTCAAGTTAATTACGAACTGTAATTATCTAGAATAACCTTTCGACGCTTTCTCCCAACTATACATAACCCGCTCACCGGTCTGCGGGTCAAACCGAACTTGTAAAGAGAGATAGGGATACGGATGCTGGTTGTCTGCATCGCGCCCTTCGTCCTTTAAGTAAACTTTAAGAAACACTTCTTTATTCATCCACGGTTGGGTCCGCACATGGGCGTCCCCTTTTTCATATCGAGTGAATTTGGAGAGCTCCCCTTTGCCTCGGTAGTACTTCTGCACGAGCTCGACCACCTCAAAGGGGCGCTCTTCGAGTCCCAGCACGTAGAAGTCCACCTCGGCTCCAATCTGATGCTTAGAGGTTTGGTTATAAAGGCTCCCATCGGCAAGGGCGTTATAGGTGGGGCAGCGGTGTCCCGAGGTGACGACCACGCGATGCCCCGTCTCTTTCTGCAGAAAGTTCAATAGGTCTACCAAGACTGGATAGACCCCCTCGTGTCCATGGATGAGCGGTAACCCATGCCTGTCGCGGCACTTACACCGGAAAAACTCATGGGTAATGCGCGGCAGCTTCGCCTCAGTCTCCCAAGGATAGGCATTGCGGGGGGTGTGCTGCGGCGTGCCAATGGGCGCAAACACCTCAGCTGCATTGCGATGGATGTATTCGCCCTGGGCATTTTGCTTGCGGATTTCTTCCCGCTGCGACCGCTCAAAACCGGTGCATGCAGAGAGAAATAGCACTAATCCGTATAGTGCGACTAAGGGGAGATTGCGGTGCAAGGGGGGACCCTCCGTCCAATAAACTTATCTGAGCATTTGAGTGCTGTCAATTTTCTATTGAAGCCGCTCGAAGAAGGTGTGCTTGTTTTGGATCTTGCGGGGCAACCGCTGATCGCAAACGATGCAGCGCGCCGTCTCCTTGCACGCCCGCTCCTCAACCGCTTTGGGGAGGAATGCGCCGATGACTTTTTTGGTTTCTCGATGCGCGAGGCGCTGCAGCTCGGTCTCTCTCCCCGCACCCACATCATCCACCATCTCGAGCGCGACCTCGAGATCCGCGCCACTTTCTTAAGCGACGAGCGCGCTCTCCTCGTCCTCGTGCGCGACCGGACCGAGTGGCTCGCTCTCCAGCGGCAACTGCACCAGAGCGACCGCCTCAAAGAATTGGGGCAACACGCCGCCTCTGTTGCACACGAGATCCGCAATCCACTCGGCGGGATCAAGGGATTTGCGACCCTGCTGCAGCGCGATCTCGCGGGACAACCGCATCTCCAAGAACTGGCGACGCACCTCGTCGAGGGGTCGAAAGCGCTCGAGCGGCTCGTCCATCAGATGCTCGAGTATGCGCGCCCCGTGACGCTCCATCCGCAACACGTCGATGTGCCCGCCCTCATCCGCTCGCTGCTCCTCTTTTTCCAAGCGGAACTCCCCACCACGATCCGCCTCGAAAAGCATTTGCCTCCCGTGACTGCACTCCTCGACCCCGAAGCGCTCCGCCGCGCGCTCCTCAACCTCCTCCTCAACGCGGTCCAGGCGATGCCCCAAGGCGGCACCCTCACACTTTCTCTAATCCCGTCGCTCACCCACTTCCAGCTCATCGTCTCCGACACCGGCGTCGGCATCGCCGACACCGCGCGACTATTCACCCCTTTTTTCACCACGAAATCCACCGGAACGGGGCTCGGCCTCGTCGAGGTGC
>CAYGOG010000026.1:0-9214 GCA_964351415.1 uncultured bacterium
AAGGGGAGAGCTGTGTTGCACACAGCCACCCCGCAGAAGGATCGATTTGGCGAAGTCAGAAAAAGCCTTTGCAGGGGCAGCTGGGGGGTGCAACCCCCGACTGCCTAGGGAAAACCCTTTTTTATTTTTTCATTCGAGATGCCGCCTCGGCATCTCGAAAGGGCCCTCTCACGAAGGCCGTATCCTGCTCAGGCTACTCGGAGGGGGTCTCTTCCTCAGTCCCTGTCTCTTTGGGAATCGGGGCGATGACGTTCTCCGCTCCTGGCAGATGTTCCATCCCTTCGGGGATGATCGCCAAGGCAATTTGAGCCGGTACCGACTCTTTAAGCCGCAGTGCGACGGTGTGTGCACCCACCTCTTTGATCGGACGGGGCATGATCACCATCTTCCGCTCAACTGCGTGTCCTTGCTCTTGCAGGAGCGAGGCGACATCGCCAGCCGATACGGAGCCATACATGTGGCCATCGGGATCCACTTTCACGCGGATTTCGAGAGTCAGACTGTTGAGTGTCGCAGCGAGCGCTTCCGATTCGGAGCGATCCACAACAGCTTGTTGGGCCCGCTCGGCGCGCAGCTTTTCCTGCTTGCGGAGCACGTGCGCGCTCGCCACTTCTGCCTTCCGCTGGGGAAGGAGGAAGTTGCGCATAAAACCGGGGCGGGACGTTACGACGTCCCCTTTGCGGCCGAGGCCGTCGACATCTTCGAGGAGCAATAATTTTTGTCTCATCTTATTCCTCCGATACGAAGGGCAACAGAGCCATAAAGCGCGCTTGCTTAATCGCCTGTTTCAGCCGTTTTTGGAAATAGTGATTCACACCGGTGATCCGGCGGGGCAAAATCTTGCCGCGTTCTGTGATGAATCCGCGGAGAGTTTCGATATCTTTGTAGTCGATCTTTTTCGCTTTTGCGAGGGCAAAGGGGCACGCTTTTTTCTTCTTGGAAAAGAGCCCTTCGTTGCCGCTCGGAACCGCTTGTTCTGATGGTTGTTGTCTGGGGTACATGGGGCTCCTTAGGCTTGGACTCGAATGGGTTTAAACTCGAGCGTTTCCATCACTTCATCTTCTTCGATCCGCATCGTTTGGAAGCGAACGAGGTCTTCGGTGAGATGGTAATCGGACCACAAGTCGCGGATGATTTGAGTCGGCGCATCGAAGTAGATTACATAGTAGTAACCTTCTCGCTTGCCGTTGATTTCGTACGCGAGGCGTCGGCGGCCCCAGTCGTGCACTTTCCGGATCGTCCCCTGTTTTTGGGTGATCCCGTTTTGGATTTGATCCAAGGTCTTGTTGCGGGCGTCATCGCTGAGCGAAGCGCTCAAGATGTACATCCCTTCATACGTCCCATTGCGGGTCTTTCGCATTCTATTCTCCAATGCTCGGTTTGGCAGATGAGCTCTTGTTCACGGAGTTCATCGCACTGGTTAAACCATCCGCAATCCATAGTTCTATGGCGCGGACGGCCCGCTCCACCACATCGGGGAGCTCTTCTTCCTCATCTTGTTCGAATGGACTCAGCACGTAGTCGGCTAAGTCCATTCCCTCTGGCGCGCCCACTCCCACCCGCAGGCGAGGGTAGGCGTCGGTGCCGAGGCTACTCTGGACGCTTTTCAGTCCATTGTGGGTCCCCGGGCCGCTGCGCGCTTTGAGGCGCAGTTGCCCAAAGGGGAGATCGATGTCGTCGGCCACGATGAGGAGGTGGTCGACTTCAATCCCCCATTTTCGCAAGCTCAAGGCCACAGCCTCGCCGCTTGCATTCATATACGTCTCCGGCAGCAGGAGTCGGACCGGATGGGGTCCAAAGACACCTTTTGCCGCTCGCCCTTTCACACTCGCGGTGCGCCGAAAGGTCATCCCGTGACCCGCGGCAAACCGCTCGACAATGCGAAACCCGATGTTATGGCGGGTTCGAGTGTATTCAGACCCGGGGTTGCCAAGTCCTACGACGAGAAATCCAGGCATTACACTTTCGCAACTACCGCGACGACCTCGTCCGCTTTATCCAACGGCTTCACATCTTCTGGGAAGGCGACGTCGGAGAGGCGTTTGGATTGCCCTATGTTCAAATCGTCAGCTCGCACCGCAAATGTGCTCGGGATGTGGCGGCCGCTCTTGCAGCGCACGCGCACGCTCCGGAGAGTTTGGCGGAACTTGCCGCCCAGCTTGACGCCAGGGGAGTCTTGCGATCCCAACACTTCGATTGGCACTTGCACGTCGACGGGATGCTTGTCGGTGATCAGGTGAAAGTCGATATGCTCCACAGCATACGAGACGACGTGGTATTGGATGTCTTTCACGAGGGCGCGGTGCGTTTTCCCATCGAAATTGAGCTCAAATACAGTGGTCGAGAGGCGTCCCGCGGGGAGAGCGCGCATCAGAGCGGCCCATTCGTTCCCCTTGAGGGCGACGGTCTCGGTTTCGTTCCCATTGCCGTAGAGAACAGCGGGGATATTTCCTTGGCGGCGCAGAGCGTTTACTTCGCTTCTCTTCCCGGGCGCGCGCTTGGTCAGTTGCAACTTCATCACATTCTCCTAATTGAATAACGAGGAGATTGAGCGCGCGTGCACCACGCATTCAATCGCCTTCCCCACCAGGGGCGCCACCGAGGTCCGCTCGACGTGAATGCCCTTGACCTCACTGTCGGCAGGGACCGTATTCGTCGTAATCAGACCATCGAGGCCACTTTGTTCCCACGAGTTCCCCAATAGGAGCCCATGAGAGACCGCTGCGTATACTTGTTTGGCCCCCTCGTCGCGGCAGACGCGGGCAGCTAATTTCAGCGTCCCCCCCGTAGAGCAAATATCGTCTACGAGCAGGGCCGTTTTCCCTTTCACCGATCCGACCAGCCGCTTTGCCTCCACATTTGTGGCGTTCACGCGCCGCTTGTCGACGATCGCAAACTCCACACCGAGAGCCTCGGCGTACTTGCGGGCCATCCGGGTCGCGCCCACATCGGGAGCCACCACGACGATGTCCTTCCACCCTTTCCGCTTCACCGCCTCCACAAGGAGCGGCCGCGCGTACAGATGGTCCACCGGTATGTCGAAAAAGCCCTGGATCTGCTCGGTGTGCAAATCCATGGTCATGACGCGCGTCACGCCTGCGGTCACGAGCAAATTGGCGACCAGCTTGGCAGTGATGGGCACGCGCCCTTTTTCTTTTCTATCCTGGCGCGCATATGCATAGTACGGAATCACCGCCGTGATTCCCCTTGCAGATGCCCGCTTCAACGCATCGATTAAGATCAGCAGTTCCATCAAATAGTGATTCGGGCGACGCGCGAGCGATTGCAGCAAGAACACTTCTTTGCCGCGCACATTTTCGAGCACTTGCACCCCAATTTCTTGATCGGGATACGTCTCGATTGCGAGTCGACCGAGTTTCACCCCCAACGTCTCCGCAATTTCTGCCCCGAGTTTCGGGTGAGAACTTCCGGCGAAGAGCGTGTAGGAACTCATGTCTCAATTCCAAGTTTGGGGTGGAAGGATTCGAACCCTCGCATGGCGGGACCAAAACCCGCTGCCTTACCGCTTGGCGACACCCCAGCAGGTAAAAATAGACGTCCACTATACGGCACGAGCCGATTTCCTCGCAACGCACCCTCTTCTAGTTTTTTCTCAAAATACGTATTTGCAACCACTTGCATTTCTTATTGTAGACAAAAGTTGAAAGTCCCATAGAGCAGGATATGAGAGTCGCACTTGTATCGGCTGAATTTGCTCCTTTTGCCAAAGCGGGGGGCATGGGGGAAGTTGTGACGGGCCTCGCCCGCGAGCTCACCCGCACCCACCACGACGTCACCGTCCTCCTCCCCCGCTACTCGTTCCTCAAGCTCCCCCAGCGCCGCGTCGAGCCGGGCGTCTACGAGGTGCCTGGCGTCGGGTGCCGCCTCCACCTTCTCGACATTCCGGGCCATTGGGATAAAATTTATGGTTACCCCGACGACGCGACCCGATTCCTCCTCTTTGCCCGCGCCGCCCATCAATACCTGCAGCGGCACCCTCAAGAGATCGTCCACCTCCACGACTGGCACGCTGCGGGCGTCGCCCTCTTTACCCCCCGTTTTCCCACGCTCCTCACCCTCCACAACCTCGAGTACCAGGGCCGCTGCGCCCCGTGGGACCTTGAAAAAGTGGGGCTTAAGCCGATCCCCGCCATGCGCGACCCGGTCTATCCTGAAGCGTACAACATCCTCAAGGGGGCGATTGCGCTCGTCGACGTGGTCAACACCGTCTCCCCTTCGCATGCCCAAGAAATTCTCACCCCTGAAGCGGGCTGGCAGCTCCACGACGTCCTCCGCGCCAAGCGCCCGGTCGGCATCCTCAACGGCCTCGACATCCACCTCTGGGATCCCGCCACCGACCCGCACATCGCCGCCCCCTATTCGACCGCCTCCTCTCTCGCCCAAATCGGCGCGGCCAAACAGCTCAACCGAACCGTTCTCGCCGAGCGGCTCGGCCTCGACCCCAACCGGCGCCCCTGGATCTGCGCCGTCACCCGCCTCGTCCCAGCCAAAGGGCCTGAATACCTCCTCGCTACCGCGAAAAAGGCCTCCGAGTCGGGCGGCACCTTCCTCCTCCTCGGCACACCGCTCCACCCGCAGCTCCAAAAGGAGCTCCACGGTAAAATCGGCCTCTTTGTCCAATTTGATTACGACGAGCCGCTCGCCCACCAGCTCTATGCCGCCTCTGACCTCGTCGTCGTCCCCTCCGTCTACGAGCCGTGCGGCCTCAACCAGCTGATCGGCCTCCGCTACGGCACCGTTCCGCTTGTCCGCCCCACCGGCGGCCTCCGCGACACCATCTTCGACTGCGCCGACCCGCGCATCCCGATCGACCGACGCAACGGCTTCGTCTCGCCCCACAGCTTCCCCTCGACCCTAGACCGGGTCTTCGAGACCTTCAAACGCGACCCGCACACGTTCCAAACGCTCATCCGGCGCGGCATGCAAGAAGACCACTCGTGGCGAGATCCCGCCCGTGAATACCTTAAGCTCTACCGCTCGATCCGACGGTGAGAACCTTCTGAATAAAGTGCCGATTGGCGTATAGATAGTCGATCGCCGACAACACCGCGTAGCCCGCCGCGATCGACACCGACACGAGCGCCACCTGCTGCAGCACTTCGACCGCCAACCACCCTCTTGTCACCGGAATCATCAGCGCCACAATCAGGAACGACACAAATGCCTGCACAATCGCCTTCAGCTTGCCGCTCGGCCGTGCAGCCAACGCAATCCCGCTTAACGCCGACGCGGTCCGCAGCGCGCCCGTGCAAAAATCCCGATACAAGAACACCAGCACCAGCATCAGCGGCAGCTGCACCATCCCCTGCGTCAGCGTGAAGAACAGCGACACCCGCGTAATGCTATCGGCCATCGGATCGAGCACTTTGCCGAGATCGGTCACCTCGTGCCGCTTCCTTGCGACCATCCCATCCACCATATCGGACGCCTCGCACACCATCAGCACAGCGAGCAGCGCATACGGCATCAGGACCAGCGGAATCCCCAGCTGCTCATAGCCCAAATAGACCAGTGGAAACAGCGGGCTGATGAAGATTCTCAGGAAGGTAAAGTAGTTGGCGACGCTCATAAAATTAAAGTAGTCAATTTAACTGATCAACGCAAGCTGTCCGCACGCCGCTGCGATATCTTTGCCTTTCGTATAGCGCCAGGTCACATTTAAACCGCCCGCCTCCAACCGCTCCCGAAACGCCTCAATCACCTCGCCAGCGGGCCGCTTCAGCGAAAATCCCTGAATCGGGTTGTACGGGATCAAGTTGACCGTGCACTGCTTGCCCCGCAGCAACGCCACCAGCTCATCGGCGCACGCCATCGTATCGTTCAATCCGGCGAGCATCGTGTACTCAAACGTCACATCGCGCCCCGTCGTCCCCGCATACCGATCCATCGCGTCCAACAACTCCCCCAGCTCATACTTCCGCGCAAACGGGATGATTTTCTTCCGCAAATTCTGATTGGGCGCATGCAGCGACAGCACCAAATTCACCCGTAAATCCTCTTCTGCCGCCAGCCGGTCAATTCCCTCTACCACACCCACCGTCGACACCGTCACCCGCCGCTGCGACAATCCCATGCCCCATGGCGCTACCAGCGCGCGCACCGCTTCCACGACCGCCTCATAGTTGGCGAGCGGCTCTCCCATCCCCATAAACACCACGTGCGTGACCTTTTCTCCCTTCTCCTGCAGCCACCCGTCGATCTGCAGCACCTGCGCCACAATCTCCCGCGCGGTCAAGTCCCTGACCAACCCCTCTTTCCCCGATGCGCAGAACGCACACCGTGCCGGACACCCCACCTGGCTCGACACGCACACAGTCCGCCGATCGGGCGCGCCGATCATCACCGACTCCACCCGCTTCCCATCGCCCAAAGCCCACAGAAATTTGACCGTCTCCCCATCTTCAGAATACTGCACCTTCTCCGGCTTCAACAGCGGCAAGGGAAACGCCGCAGCCAACCGCTGCCGCAACTCCACGGGCAAATTGGCCATCGCCTCAAACGAGGCTGCGCCTTTCCGGTACACCCATTCCAAGATCTGCTTCGCGCGGAAAGCGGGCAATTCCTGCCCTTCGACCCACGCTTCAAGTTCGGCCCGCAACATCCGAGACAGTATATCACCCCTTGCCAATTCAAGCCGAGTGTGAGAAAACATTCTTATACAGGTAAACAATGTTTGAAAATCCATGGATCGACGCCATCGCCCGCGCCTACCGCGTCGTCTACCAAATCGGCAGCAACCTCCAAAGCGTCTTTCTCTTCCTCCTTCGCATCACCTGGGGCCTCAGCTTCTTCCACATCGGCATGGGGAAATTTGAGCATATCGCCGAAACCGTGGCCTTTTTCCAGACAGTTGGGATTCCCCTGCCCCTCTTCAACGCCTACCTCGTCGCCATCGTCGAGACCTTCGGCGGCCTCTGCCTCTTCTTCGGGTTTGGGGCCCGCTTTGCGTCGATTCCCCTCTCGATCCTCCTCTTCATCGCCTACGGCACCGCCCACGTGCACGTCTTCAAACACTTTGCCTTCGTGAAAAACCCGGCCCTCCTGGTCCAAGAGGCGCCGTTCCCCTTCCTGATCACCACCCTCTGCGTCTTCCTCTTTGGCCCCGGCCGCCTCTCAGTGGATGCCTGGATCAAACGCTCTTCCGCCCATTGGCCTAAGTACTGATGTAATTCAGTTTCCCACAAACGACTGCTTCAAAACCCTCCACCCCCACTGGAGCATTTTGAATTGGTCTTGGAGGAAAAACCATCGGAGGGCTGCGAGGGGGCCAAAGTTGCGGCTTAAAATCGTACACGTTTCAAGGGCATACTCGATCGCCTCGCGGGCCGGAATGGGCTTGGCATCGCGGTCGATGAGCACGCGGCGGGTATAGGTAGCGCAGAAGGTGGGCTCCTTGAGGAGGCGGCAGATCAGGTCAAAGATCGGCCGGTGTCGGTAACGGGGATTAAAGCCGCCAGAGCGGACAATCGCCTCGCGGGAAAACCAGCAGGCGCGGGCCATCGTGGGCGCGCGGCCCTTTTTCAGCCAATCCGCGCTCAGCGGGTAGGTGAGAGCGCGGGGCGGCTCCTCAAACTCCCGCTGCAAGTAGGCGCAGTAGGCCAATGGCGGATGGTCGGCCGCCGTCAAAATTTCCTTGAGATACGCAATCGCATCCGGAGTCAGATAGCGGTCGCCCGGGTGGAGGAAGTGGAGGTATCTCCCTTGGGCGAGGGAGAGGCCCAAATGCATCGCCTCGCCGAGGCAGGCGACGGGGCGGTCGGCAACCAGGAGGTTGGGGTAGCGGCGGGGCAGATCGCGCAGCTTGCCCGACGGGTCGAGAACGATGATCTCCAGATCCCGATCTCCCTGCGCTTGGAGACTGTCGAGAGTGGCGGGCAGGGTGTGGGCGTCGCGCAAAACGGCAATGACGACCGAGAGAAACGGCATGGAGATATTATACCTGTTAGAGTATTGTAGAAGCCATGTCGAAAAATGTCCAAGACACGCTAAAGCCCATCGTCGCGCTCGCCAAGCGGCGCGGGTTTGTCTATCCCGGATCCGAAATCTACGGGGGATTTGCCAATACCTACTCGTTTGGCCCCTATGGCGCAGAGCTTAAGAAAAACGTGAAAGACCTGTGGTGGAAGATGTTCGTCCGCAACCGGACCGACATGGTGGGCCTCGACGGCCCCATCCTCCTCCACCCCAAGGTGTGGAAGGCCTCGGGCCATTTGGACGGCTTTAACGACGCGATGATCGACTGCAAAGCCTGCAAAGGGCGCTTCCGGTGCGACCACCTGATCGAAGAGGCGTCCAGCATTGCGGCCGACGGGATGTCCCTTGCCGACATGACCCGCACCGTAGCCGAGCAAAAGATCAAGTGCCCCAAGTGCGGCGCCATCGACTTTACCGAGGCCCGCGCATTCAACCTCATGTTCTCGACCCACATGAGCAAGACGGGACAAGAGGGAGATCTCGCCTACCTCAGACCCGAGACGGCGCAGGCCATCTTCATCGACTTCCGCAACATCGCCGACACCATGCGGGTGAAAATCCCCTTTGGCGTCGCGCAAATCGGCAAGGCATTCCGCAACGAGATTACGCCGGGGAACTTCATCTTCCGCGTGATTGAGTTTGAGCAAATGGAGATCGAGTACTTCATCCACGCCTCCACCTGGGAAGCGACCTTTGAGCGGTGGCTGCAAGACATGCATGCCTGGTGTGATAAAATCGGCCTCTCCCGCTCTCGCGTGCACGAGAAAGAGCACCCGAAAGAGCAGCTTAGCCACTACTCCAAGCGCACCGTCGACCTCGTCTACGACTTCCCGTTTGGCCGCTCGGAGCTCTACGGCCTCGCCTACCGAACTGATTTTGACCTCACGCGCCACGCCGAATTTTCAGGCACCAAGCTCGAGTACTTCGACCCCGAGACCCGCGAGCGGTTCGTCCCCCATGTGATTGAGCCTACCTTTGGCGTCGAGCGCACCCTCCTCGCGCTCCTCTGCGACGCATATGAAGAGCAAGAGCTCGAAAACGGCGAAATGCGCACCGTCCTCCACTTTGCCCCCTGCATCGCCCCTGTGAAAGTGGGAGTCTTCCCCCTCATGCGCAAAGATGGGCAGCCGGAAAAAGCCCGCGAGATCTTCGAGCTCCTCCAGCAATACTGGACGTGCGAGTACGACGAATCGGGCGCCATCGGCAAACGGTACCGGCG
>CAYGOG010000027.1:0-9212 GCA_964351415.1 uncultured bacterium
CTATCACCGTCGCCCCCACCATCCACCCCATTACCCGATCGGCAATCTGCGCCGGCTTCTCCCGTGGCAATAATTGCGGACAAAAGTGAAAATAGAGACGCAAACGGCGAATAAAGAGGCGAAACCCCGCCATAAACCCCAGGGCAAAAAGGGCGCCATACCAGAAAATCCGGAATTCGCCTACGCGCATCAAAACAGGATCGGGATCCCAAACCAACATGATTAAAGTTTACATCCACACCGTTGGGAAAGCAAAAGAATCGTGGCTGCAAGAGGCGCTCGCCGAATACGAGACGCGCCTAGGCCCCCGCATGCGGATCGAGTGGCACCTCGCCCGCACCGATGCCGAACTCGAAAAACAGCTCGCCTCCCTCCCCGGCTACATCGCGCTCGATCCGCGGGGCCGTGCCCTCACAAGCCCTGAGTTTCAACTCACCACCTCATCGGCGCACTTCGCCATCGGCGGCCCCTCCGGCCTCTCCGACATCGCCCGCTCTCGCGCCGCCGCCCTTTGGAGCCTCTCGCCGCTCACCTTTACGCACCAGATGTGTCGGCTTATTCTCTTGGAGCAGTTGTATCGAGGGTTGGAGATTGAACGCGGGAGCCCCTACCACCGATAAAAAACACCAGCCCGCCCCGAATCAGCGCCGCGCCGACCGCCGCATCGACAAAGCCGCGCCACACCGGCGGCACATACCGCAAGCCAACGCCCATCAGCACCATGATCCCCAATAGCGCCAAGTAAGCCCTGGGAAAGGGAGACAACTTCGCCCGTATCCGGCTGAGCGCCCGCTCGGCGCTCTTTGCCATTACATAGCGCCCCTTTAACAATCCCACCACCAGCGCCGCTGGCAGCCACTCATTGCCGAGCTCCACCCCCTTGTACAAGAGGAAAGAACCCATACACAGCCAAATCAACCCAATTGCATATCTCATGCCATCAAATTCTATCTTGTACCCAGATTCTCGGCTATGTATACTATCCCTATGCGCATTTCCCTTCTCTTCACGCGAGGACTTTTTCTCCTCCTCTCCCTTTTTCTCTTCACCACCTATACCCTCGCCGCCCGCGGCCACACCCCCGACAATTATCTCTTCGGCCTTCTCCTCGGCGCCCTGGTCGGCGGCGGCCTCATCGGCTGCGACCTGCTCTGCAAAGGGTTTAACCTCCGCGCATTCAACACCGCAACCCTCGGCCTCTTCCTCGGGTACCTCATGGGGCAAGCGCTCGTCCTCATCCTCCGCGCCCTGTTCACCTTCTCCGCCATTCAAATCGCGCCCCCCTTCCTCGAACTCCTCAACCTCGCCCTCTTCCTTTTCGGCATCTATCTCGGCCTCATCCTCACCCTCCGCAGCGCAGACGAGCTCACCCTCTCCCTCCCCTATATCCGCCTCTCTCCCACAGGCCAACGCCAGCGCAGCCTCCTCCTCGACACCTCCGCCCTGGCCGACGCCCGCATCGTCGACCTAGCCGCTTCCGGTCTCCTCGACCAAATGCTCATCGCGCCCCGCTTCATCGTCCAAGAGCTCCACACCTCTGCCGAATCCGCCGACGAGACCACCCGCATCCGCGCCCGCCGCTCGCTGGAAACGCTGAAAAAGCTCGAGACGATGCCCGAGCTGGCCCTCCGCATCCACGACACCGATTTTCCCCAACTCCACGAGTCCACCGCCAAGCTCGTCCGCCTCGCGCGCCTTCTCGACGCCAACCTCCTCTCCTCCGACATCACGCGCACCCAAATGCCCTCAATCGAAGGCATCCGCCTCATCAACCTCCATACCCTCGCCCACGCGCTCAAGCCGCTCATGGAAACCGGCGAAATGATCCGAGTCAAAATCCAGCGCCCCGGCAAAGAGCCGCGCCAAGGGGTTGGCTACCTCGATGATGGCAGCATGGTCGTCGTCAACGACGGCGGCCCCTATATCGGCGAGACGATCGACGCGATTGTCATCTCAGTCAAGCACACCACTTCAGGCCGCATCATCTTCTGCAACGTACCCGAACAACCTCTATGAAAGGCTTAGGCAACGACCTCATTGAAATCGAGCGAATCCGGCTCGGCATCGACCGACACGGGACCCACTTCCTCGACCGCCTCTTTTCCCGCCGCGAGCAAGATTACTGTTACAAATACCAAGACCCGATTCCCCACTTTGCCGGCCGATTTGCCGCGAAAGAGGCCATCGCAAAAGCGCTCGGCACCGGTTTTGGCGCCGATCTTGCGTGGCACGACCTCGAGATCCTCGCCAACGACCGCGGAGCGCCCGTCGTCCTCATCTCCCCCACCCTAGCCAAGCGCTTCGACTCCCCCCGCTTCCTGCTCACCATCAGCCACGCCCGCGAATACGCCCTAGCCACCGCCATCTGGTATTAGTGCAGAGTGCAGAATTAGAGAGGACACAGAGAAACCCGAACAGGCTCTCATTGTGAAACGTGATTTCCCTTTCTCTGTGCTCTCTGTGGTTGTAATTCCGCAATAAGATCCGTTTTTTTCCTTGGTTTTGCAACTTTTCGGGATTTAAGACGCCATTCTTGCAACTTTTCGGGAGTTTAGAGACATTGTTGCGCAATTCAATATAGATTATAACCACAGAGAGCACAGAGGACACAGAGAAACCCGAACAGGCTCTCATTGTGAAACGCGATGTTTTTTTTTCTCTGTATCCTCCGCGCCCCTAGCGGGGGGCTTTGCCCCCGACTACCTGGCCCCGAAGGGGCGGAGGTCTGCGGAGAGGGGGCAAGGGGGACCCAAATCTGTAGGATTTGGGGGAATGCCTCCCGGAGCAGCCAATGGCTCAGGCCGGCAAAGCCAGATTGCATCGCACGAGGGGCAGTAGTGTTATACACACTGCCCCGACGAAGATGCGATATGGCAAAGCCGGATGAGCTCAAGGGGCTGCGGGGGCGAAGCCCCGACGCCTATGGCCCCCCCCCCCTCTCTTTTCTTTCTCATTTATTAGAATGAGAATGGCAACAAGAAGCTCACACCGAGTGTGTTGACATCCTCGGGGCACACCTTCGCCAGGACGCGTCGGATGTACTCAAACCGCAGCGTCCCCCACACGCCCAAGCGCAGGCCGTACCTGACCCCTAGGTCGATCGACTTCTGGCGCACCTTCGCGTAGCCGTTGAAATGGTCGACATCGATGTGCGTGCGCCGGCCGTAGCCGTTGATCCCCTCGGCCCAGATGGAAAACTTGTGCATCTCGTCGATATAGGTCTCAATGGAGACTATCCCGCGCACCCACGGAGAGCCGCGGTTTGCATGTCCCACACCGCCATAGGCCCAGAGGCGCCACAGCCACCAGTCGCGCGCCTCCAGCTCCTTGCCGAGGGCAAAGTTAAGCTCAAAGTCGGCATTGCCGTGGTACGGATCGCTCACGTCGCGAAGGGCTGAGGTGCCGACGACATTGACGCGGGCACCGGTATTGAGGGTAATCGGATCGCCCACGAGGTCGTCGAGCCACAAGTAGCGAAATTGGAACCCCCACTCCCGAAAGCCAAAGTTCATCTGCGTGGTGTCGGCGAGTTGGATATCGGTATCGAGGCTCCAGTCAGGCGAGGGACAAAACTCGAGGTCGGCGTAGTAGACCCGTTCGATAAAGTGCTGGTTGAACGAGGGGCGCGAGTTGGCGACATGGTCAAACCAGCTGTAGTCAAATCCGGTGAGGAGGTGAAACTCGTACACATTGCCGAACCACGGGCTCACTTCGAGAGCTTGCCCGGTCGTCGCAATCGCAAGTGTCAGCCCGAGTTTTTTCCACATCGCTTAATCCGCAAACCCTTTTGACGAGAGCCATCTCTCTGCATCGAGCGCCGCCATGCAACCGGTTCCCGCTGCCGACACCGCTTGCCGGTAGTGGGGGTCCTGGACGTCGCCGCACGCGTAGACACCCTCAACGCTTGTATGCGTATGTCCCGGTTTTACCTCAAGGTATCCAACGGCGTTCGTTTGCAGTTGGCCGTTGAGGAAACGGGTGTTGGGCTCGTGCCCAATGGCAAAAAAAACGCCCGCTGCAGGCCTCTCGGTCACGGCGTTGGTTTTGAGGTTTTTCACTTTCACCTTGCGCACGACCGTGTCGCCTGAGACCTCTTCGAGGACGCTGTCCCAGAGCATCTCCACTTTGGGGTGCTTGATGAGCCGCTCAGCCATGATTTTGGAGGCGCGCAGCTCGTCGCGCCGATGGACGACGTAGACGCGGCTGCCGAATTTGGTGAGGAAGAGCGCCTCTTCCACAGCACTGTCGCCCCCGCCGATCACGTAGAGCGGCTGGTTGCGGAAGATCGGGGCCGCTCCATCGCACACGGCGCAGGCGGTCACCCCTTTTTGCCAAAACTCGTGGTCGCGCGTGCCCGGAATATCGAGCCGCTTGGCGGTCGCGCCGGTCGCGATGATCACCGACATCGCTTCGACTTGCGTAGTCGAGCCGCGCACGACGAAGGGGTGTTTGCTGAGCTCGACTGAGGCGACGTCTTCGGTGAGCACTGTTGTGCCAAAGCGGATCGCCTGCTCCCGAAACTTCTGCATGAGCTCCGGCCCCATGATCCCCTCGGGGAATCCGGGGTAGTTCTCCACTTCGGTGGTGGTCATGAGTTGTCCGCCGGCAGGGCCCGACATGAACCCCTCATAGAGAAGCGGCGCGAGGTTGGCGCGCGCGGCGTAAATGGCAGCGGTGTAGCCGGCAGGGCCGGAGCCGATGATGACGAGTTTTCGTTTTTCCATGAAAATAGATCGATCTTATCGGCTGACTTAATTTTTTGACAGGTCTGTTGCTTTCTTACACGCAGCTGCGAGCACTTTGCGCATGCGGCGCCCCACCTCTTCATCCCGCAAGGCGACAAGGCCCGCTTCGGTGGTGCCGCCGGGCGTCGCGATGCGCAGGATCAGGTCGTCGGGCTTTTGCCCCGCTTGGATCAGCTTGGCTGCGCCGATGAACACTTGCGCTGCCGCCTGGAGAGCTGTCGCGTACGACATCCCCTCCCGCTCCGCCTCGCGCGCAAACGCATCGATCAGGGGAAAGACAAACCCGGGGCCACTCCCGACAAGCGCAGTGCCGATGTCCATCTGCTCCTCGGGAATTTCGGCGACTCGCCCCATCGATTGGAAGAGCTGCCGCGCAAAGCCCTGGATTTCGGGGGGCACGCCCGGCGCGTAGGCAAGGAGGGTCATCGCCTCGCCCAGGTCGGCGCACATATTGGGCATGGCGCGGAGGAGATGCACTTTGGCGCCGAGGTGCTTGCGCAAGTAGGCCATTTTGATCCCCGCCATCATCGAGAGGACGGTTTTGCCCGCAAAATCGTATTCGGAAAAGTCGAGGAGGACCCCTTCCGCCTGCCCTGGGCGCACCCCTATCAAGAAAAAATTTGAATGCGCCACGAGGTGCTCTTGCGAGGTCGCGGTGATGCCGAATTCCTCCTGGTGCTGCTTGGAGCGGTCCGGATCCCGCTCGATGAAGAGGATCTGCGACCGCGGAATGAGATGCGTCCGGATGAGGGCGCGGCAGATCGCGCCGGCCATGTGCCCCATCCCAATAAAACCGACCCGAATTTCGCTGATTTTCGTCATGACCGGAGAATAGTCAAGTAACGAATTTTTAACAGGGGAAAAAATCTTCGGGTACCGTACAATTTGCTTATAATGCATCGAGCTGTTCGGAAGATTTTTGGAGTGTATCCGGGAGAGGGGCGCAACATCTTGCGCTTTGCCCTTATGGCATTCACCTGGGCCTTTGGGATTCAGACACTTGAGACGCTTTCGGACGGTCTCTTTTTGGATCAAATCGGCGCCGCTCACCTGCCCCAAATGTACCTGATCGCCTCGGTCGGCTTTTTCCTCGTGGCCACGGTGATCGTCCGCTCGCTCCGCACCGTGGGCCCTTATCGCATTTTGCAGGCCTCCCTTTTGACCGGCGTGGCAGTGGCGGCGATCGGCGCGATTTGGATTGGCCAAGCCCCTACCGACACGTTCTGGTACGCTCTGAAGATCGCCTCGCGGATGCTCTTTGTGGTCTTGACAGCCGCTATTTGGACCTTTTTGGACCAGTACCACGATATCCAGGACGCCAAGCGGTTCTACTCGCTCTACGCCTCGGCCTTTTTTCTGGGGTGCACCCTCTCAGGGGTCTCCATCGGCCTCCTCCTCGATTCGATCGGCTATGCAGGGCTCTTTGCGTTCATCAGCATCGCCCTCCTCGGCGCGGCTCTGCAGGCGGGCAACATCACGCGGGTCATCCACACGATGCCCGACGACATCAGCGAGGGGATCCACTCGGGCGACCGGCACACGTTTTCGCAGACGATTAAACTTATTTTGACCTCTCCCTACACCCTATTTTTGCTGGCGCTCAGCCTGCTGATCCAGCTGCTCCTCGTCGTCTCCGAGTTTAGCTACATGGAGACCTTTGAGCGGGTCATCGGCGCACAAGATCCCGGCGCGGTATCGGAGTTTTTGGGCAAATGCCGCGCGATGATCTCGTTTTCCAACATCATCGTCGGCTTCCTGTTTTACGGCCGTTTTGTGCGCCGCTTCGGCGTCCACAACGCCATCCTCATCACGCCGCTCTGCTTCCTCTTCACCTACTCGCAGTGGGTCTCGTACGACACGCTGCTGATCGCGATCTTGGGGCTGATCACGGTCGACGGAATCCTCTTCACCATCGAGGATAACTCGTTCAACCTCCTCACCAAAGCGGTTCCCAACAAACTCCGCTCCAAAGCGCGCCTGATCAACGACTCATTTTTTGAGCCGGCGGGGACCCTCTTTTGCTCGCTCATCCTGTTCGCCCTCCCTTTTGGCGCCAAGTGGGTCGGCCTCGCCCTCTCGGCACTCGCCCTCACCACCGCGCTCATCCTCCGCAGCCTCTATCCAAAAGCCCTCATCCTCAACCTCAAGGACAGCTCGCTCCACTTTGAGCGCACGCTCCCCGAGTGGTTTGCACAGATCAGCCGCCGCGACGCGCGCGAGACGCAGCGTACGCTGGAAAAAGCGCTCGACAACCCGCAAGAGGAGATCGCCCTCCTCGCCTCTGAGGGACTCCTCTCGCTCCGCAACCTCGAGCCGGTTCTCCGCGCCGCCGATCGGTTTGGCACCCACACGCGCATTCAGCTCCTCCAAAAGCTCGAAGGCACCCGCCACGTCGCCGACCCTTCCGTCCTCGAAACCGTCAGCCGCTGGGCCGACGAGGGGAGCTCCCCCGAGCTCGAGAAGTGGGCCAACTACTACCTCGCCAAACAGGGACTCCACCACCCCGACCAAGTGGAAGAAGAGCTCGACCATCCCGACCTGCTGCGGCGCGGCGCCGCCATCCTCACGCTCCAACGATCGCTCGCCAACCCCACCCTCGACTACGCTGGCCTCAACCGCACAATTGCCGCCAAGCGGATCGAGCTCATGCTCAAAAGCGACCGAATCGACGAAATCGCCACCGCGCTCGACATCCTCGCCGACGCCCCCGAGCGGGCGCTCCCCTTCCTCGCCCATGAGGCGATCGTCGTCAAGCGCGCGGCTGCCCGCTGCATCGCCCGCCTCGCAGCTCCCAACCACGCCCGCTACGCCCCGCGCCTCATCGAAGAGCTCACCGCCGCGCGCGACAACGCCTTCCGCCTCTCGCTCCTCGAGGCAATCGGCAAAATGGCCGACACCACCTGCCTGCGCGACCTCCTCGAAGCGAGCACCCGCTTCCGCCCCAATGAGCGGCGCAAAGCCGAGGCGATCATGGTCGCAATCGGCCTTAAAACCGTCCCGCTCCTCCTCACCCTCGTCCGCGACCTCTCGCTCCCCAACCGCGGCCGCATTTTAGCCAGCCGCGTCCTCAGCCGCCTCGCACTCCCTCAACTCGCCGCCAACCTCCCCGAAATCGTCGGCGCCGAGATCGACCGCGCCTATTTTTACCTCTACACCGCCCACAAAATCGCCAAGCCGTTTCCCCACGAGCTCCTCCAACACACCCTCCTCACCGGCTACCACTCTTCAATCGACTTCGTCCTCTACCTCCTCGGCGCTTCCGGCTCTCTCGAAGACCCCGAGCTCCTCGTCCACGCCCTCCACAGCCGCTCCGACAAAATCCGCTCCCACGCCGTCGAGAGCCTTGAAAAGACGTGCGATCCCAAGCTCTTCCGCCTCCTATTGCCCCTCATCGACGAACTCCCCATGGACGAAAAGCTCAACATCGCCGCGCTGGCCTATCCCGACCTCCCCACCCTCACCGTCCCCGAGCTCCTCACCCGCCTCGACCGCTCCCCCTCGCTCCTCGACCAAATCGTCGCCACCCGCCTCAAGGCCGAGCTCGAGCTCCCCAACTGGCGCGCCGACCTGCGCGAGCGACTCAAAACCTGTACAGACACCTTCCACCAATACGCCTACGAGCTCCTTGAAACATGAAACAACCTTCCCTGATTGAAACTGCGTTCTTCCTGAAGAAAGTGCGCCTCTTTGCCGAACTCGACTTGGAGCTCCTCCTCGCCATTGCCGAGAAACTCCACTTCGACGACTACGACGCAAATGAGCTCATCTTTTCCCCCGCGCAGCCCGCCAACCGGATGTATCTCATCTACAAAGGCTCCGTCCAGCTCATCGACGCGCAGGGGCGCGCCGTCTCCGACCTCCACCCTACAGACAGCTTTGGCGACGAGGCGTTGTTCAGCGAGCTCCCCCGCGCCTATACTGCCGTGGCCAAGAGCAATAGCCTCTTCTTCACCCTCTCCCGCTCGCACCTCCTCTCGATCCTAAGCGAATGCCCCTCTGTCGCCCTCACCCTCCTCCAATCGTACGCCACCTCACTCCCCCTCCGAACTCAATGAAGCTGCGCACACGCCTCCTCCTCGCCCTCTTTCCCCTCTCCCTCACAGGGCTCCTCACCTACCTGTTTCCGCACCCGATCATCACCATCGCCCTGCCCCTTCTCGCCGTCCTCCTCACCGCCTACCTCATCTCCGATCAAGTTGCCCGCCCCATCCAAGAGCTGCACAACGCCGCACTCCACATCGCCGCCGGTCAATATGGGCACACCATCGAAGTCGTGGGTCCTCGCGAAGTGGTCGACCTCTCCAACACGCTCAATACGATGAGCCAGTGCCTCCTCGAAAACATCAACCGCCTCAAAGAAAATTCGCTCCTGCGCGAAAAGATGTTTGGCGAATACGAATGCGCCACCTGGCTGCAGGAGCTCATGCTCAAAAAGAGCCTCGAAGACCTACGCTCCTCCTCTCTGGC
>CAYGOG010000028.1:0-9191 GCA_964351415.1 uncultured bacterium
TTTTGCGGTTAATTTCTGCTGCCACCACATGGCTGCGCCCATGAGGAATGGGAGGACGTGGAAATCGGATCCCAAGAGAGGGATGTGGTACCCCCAGTTGAAGAGGACGTCGGGCTCGGAGAGGTTGTCGATCCAGCCGGGGATGAACGAGGCGCCGCGCAAGGGGAAGCTCGACTTGAGCAGGTAGAACATGCCGATCAAGAAGGGGAACTGCAGGAGCATCGGGATGCACCCCGACATGGGGTTGGTGCCGGCCGACTTGTAGAGGAGCATGATCTCCATCTGCATCTTCTTGGGATCGCTTTTATACCGATCTTGGATCGCCTTGACCTTGGGGGAGAGCTCCTGCATCTTGAGGGTGGAGCGGATCGACCAGTTGTTGAGCGGATACATCATCGCCCGCAGTGCGACGGTCAAGAGGATGATCGAGAGACCCCACGAGTGAGTGAGGGTGTAGAAGAGCTGCATCAGCAGGTAGAGAATCTTCGTGAAGGGGCGGGAGACAAATGAAAACCACCCTTGGATGACCTGCGCGTCGGTGTACTCGGGATTGTAATTGATCGAGGGGTCGTCGTATAAGCCGTCCAGCTCGCGCAGCAACTTTTCGTCGTACGGGCCCGCAAATACGCGGAATGAGAAGGTGCCCTCATCGAGGGGCAGCAGCGTTTGGTAGGCGGGATAGGATTGGGGTGGATAATCGAGGGCTGCCATCCGGGTGGGGACCTCTGCGCCGTCGACTTGCACGGCCTCAAAGCCCGCGGGGAGTTCACTCAACGGGTCTAAGATGATGCCGAAGAAGCCGTTGGAGTTGCTGATCCACTTGGGGGCAATTGCGGTGTTGACCTCGGGCCCTTTCTTGGGCAAGTCGAGCGATTCTACATCGGACTCGACCCCTTTGCTGACCTGGAGTCGCAAGAGGGGCGTATAACTGCCGCTGACAAGTTCGGCCTCGGGGACGCCCGATGCAAGGGCGCCACCCGGGATCTGACCACTCACTTCGACCGTCAGGTCGAAGCAATAGGGGCCGTCGCCTTTCGCGGGCAAGGTGTAGGTTTTCGTGACGGAAAAGCCGGAGCCGCTGCCCACAAATTGGATTAAGCCGGCCTCATAGCGTTTGACGCTAAAGGAGATGGTTTCGGTGCCGCGCACGAGTGTCGAGTAGTATTGGGGGGAAACGCCGCGGCGGACGAGGGGATAGTAGCCCCCTTGGGCGCTTGTGGAGACGAGTTGCGAGGAGCCGTCGACAATCCGATAGGAGGGCTGTGCGGGAAATTGTACTGTTTGGGGCGCGTATTCGAGCAAGTCGCGGTCGATCTCAATGGGGCGGACGATGCTCTTCTGGTTTTGATCTGTCGTGAAGGGCAGGTTTACTTCAGCCAAGGCTCCGCCGCGCGTCGAGAAAACCAGCTGTTGGTAGTCGTTTTCGAGCACGTAAAAGGTTTCTTCGCCGCGCACCACAGGTGCCGCAACGGGTCGCGCGACAGCGGCGGGTTTTTCCTGTTGGACGGCCACAGTTTGAGGCTTACCGAAGTACCATTGGACGCCCCAGAAGGCAAGTGAAGAGCAGAGGACAAACAGGATCAAATTTTTGTTCATAAGGAACTAGGATATCAGGGATCGGGGAACGGCGCAATTAAAAGTCAGATCGCGGATTCTGTTTGGCTTCTAGAGACGACAAGAATTGCGCAAATACCTCGGTGCCGCGGAGGTTTTCCAGCCACAGGTCTTCGAGGAGCTCTTCGAGCGGAGGGAGCGACCCTTGCTTTTGGGCGGTTCGGATCAGGTCCATCGATTCGGCGTAGCGGCCCAGGATCGAGTAGAGGCAGGCGAGCTGGTAGTGGGCGAGCGGATGGCCGAGTTGTCCGGCGCGGAGAATTTTCGCCTCGGCTTCGAAGTAGTACTGGTTCATCAGCTCGGGATCGGGGGTGTAGTGGGCGAGGTTGATGAGCGCAAGCCCCCATTCGAGCCAGACCGACTCCTCTTCTTCGTCGGAGCGGGCCGCAAATTGGAAGTAGTGGTGCGCGCGGGCATAGTATTCCGCTTCGCCCGCGACCTCGCCGAGGCGCACGAAGGCAGCCGCGACGCGCAGGTGGATGTGCGGGTAGTCGGGGTTGATGAGGAGGACGTGGAGGAGGAGGTCGATGGAGCGGATGAGGTGGTTTTCATCGCCGGTAAACTCGGCGTACCAGTCGAGGGCGACGGCGTAATGGTAGAGCCACTCGGGATGGTGGAGAACTGCCTCTTTCTGATTTTTGAGGAGCGACTCATAGACGCGGAGCGCCTGTTCGAGAGGCTCTTGGGTGTCGCGCAGCTCGCTTTGGACGAGGAGGGCGTTGGCGGCGTCGAAGAGGAGCGCGGGACACGAGGGCTTGAGGTCGATTGCGCGGGCGTGGAAGCGGATGGCGCGGTCCATGATGTCGGCAGCTTGGATCATCTTGCCGAGTGCATAGTGCGCGTTGCCGAGCGCGTGCCACCCTTCGGCGTTGGAGCGGTCGTAGGAAAGGCACTCTTGCAATTTCTCGATCGCCTGGTCGTAGTAGTCGGGATCGCTGTAGTAGTCGCCAAACGCGTGGAGGCAGAGGCCGTGGGCATAGGAGAGCTCGGCATCTCCCTCAAAGTGTTCAATCGCGCGCTGCACTTTGTCTTCGGCCTCGATGAGGAGGTCGAGGCGCGAGGTGAGGGCGCCTAAAAGAGAGAGCGACTCGACCCACTGCGCAATCGGGAAGGGGTTTTTCGGGTCGAGTGTGTGCGCATAGGCGGAGCGCTCGACGGCCGATTTGAGCTTTTTGGGGTCGCGGTTGTGGCGACCGGTTTCGCCGAGGAGTTGGCCCCATGCGACCCAGCCGTCGGCTTCGCGCGGCGCGAGCTTGGAGAGGCGGGCAAAGGTGTCGTTGGCAAGGCCTGCGTACCGTTCATCTAGGGTGGAGACGTAGAGCTGCGAGTAGGCGCCCGCAAGGGCCGACCAGGCGGGGGCGAGGTTGGGATCTCGGTCGGTGGCTTTGCGGAGGGCGTCGATCGATTGCTGGTAGAGCCGCTCGTCGTTGGTGAGGAGGCCGAGGTGCAGGTAGGCGTTGCCCTGGTCGAGGAGAAAGCGGGGCGAGGGCTCTTTCTGCGACTCGAGCGAGCGGTTGAGGTTGTCGATCGCCTCGCGCACGTCGACCGCCTCGCCCGATTGGAGGGCCAGTTCGCTCCACAAGAGGCCAAACTTCCAGTGGAAGAGGGCTGTGAGCTCGCGGGATCTCTCGCCGAGTAGGAGGGCGGCAGTTTCAAATTTTTCCTTGGCGTCGAGGTAATAGTGGTGCTCTTGGTGACGGCGCCCCAGGTGGAAGAGGGCGATGCCCCAGGCAAACCACGCCTCAAATTGGTTGGGCTTGGCGCTGGTCGCGATGCGGAAGGCCCGAGCGGCGGCGTGCAGCCCTTTTTCATGCTTTTCCTCGAGGGAAAACTCGAGAAGGGAGACCCCTTGCGCATAGGCGAGGCGAGGCGCCGCCTCAAAATGGCCGATCGCCTCTTCGATGTTGCCCTGGTTGAGGGCTAGCTCGCCGAGCGCTAGGCGTTCCTCTGGGGGACGCCCCTCATGGCCAGGGACCAATCTTTTGGGGAAGAAGCGGGCAAATAAGTCGCGTACCGGCTGCATAGAAATGGCGGATTATAGGGGACCCCCTATGAATTGTCCACCTTAGCACATAATTCTTTGTTTATTAAGGACTTGCGAAGAATTTTCCCGTCGTGCGGCGGAAGGGGGTAAAATGCGATCGGCAATTTGTAGCGCGGCAGTCTCTCTGCGAGGCGCGCGCGCCACAGGTCGGGTTCCCACAAGTCGGCCGCAACAAATGCGACGGGTCGCGCGCCCCATTCTGGATCGGGTTGCGGCACAATCACCGCTTCGCGCACCCATTGGCAGAGGAGCCGTTCTATTTCCTCGGGCTGAATATTTTCGCCGCCCGAGATGAAGAGGTTGTCTTTGCGGCCGATGCATTCTCCATTGTGGAAGAGATCGCCCGTTGCAAAATAGCCGTCGCGCAAGGGGAGGCCGTCGAGATAGCCGGAAAAGAGCGACTCTCCGCGCACGAGCAGCTCGCCATCGGGTTCGAGGCGCCATTCGATGTGGGGGAGCGCCTGGCCATCGAGGAAACAGGTAGAGGCCATTTCGGTGAGGCCATACGAGAGGCGGAGCGGCCAGTTTGGTTTGGCAAAGTTAAGCGGCGCACCGCCGATGAGCGCGCAGCGCAGCGTTGGAGGCGGCTCTGAGAGGCGATAGAGCTGTGTCGGTACGAGCGAGGCGTGAGTTGAAGACTCCAGCGGTGTGAACGGAGTGGCGCCTGCGAGCGTGCAGCGCAAGAGAGCGCCGATGCCGCCCACATGGGTGAGTGGCAGCGGGATGTGGTAGCGCGCATGGGAGTCGAGCGCGAGCGCCGCGACCATTGCGCGGGCGGAGGCGAGGAGTGCTTCATAGGTGAAGAGGGCGGTTTTGGGGCGCCCTGTGCTCCCCGAGGTGAGCAGCAAAAGGGCGTGAGGAGAGGTCTCGTGCGGTTCGGGCAACGCGAGGGGACCTTCCGCAGTCTCAAGGGTGCGACAGCCCGCATCAAGGGCAAACTGGCGCGCTACCGCAAACGGGAGGCGCTTTGAGAGGGGAAAGACCGCCTTTTCCCGAAAGGCAAACGGGACGCCGTAGAGCGCTACGCGATGCGGCATAGGCGGCTCCAGTCGAGGGCGGGCGAGGCGGAGGCGATGTGGCCGTCGCGGATGTGGAGGCGGTGTTGCAGAGCGTCTTGCGAGATGCGGCTGTAGGTGTCGAGGCCGACGGGGACTTCCGGGTCGGAAAGTTGCGCAATGTGCCAAGTGCCGATGCCGGTTTCATAGTGGCCGCTGAGCGTGACGGCGCGCGCGGGGAGAGGGCCGTGGACGCTTGGTTTATACACGATGCGAAAGGGCGTGTTTGGATGATACGTCTCATCGACCGCGAGTGGCAGCGATGAGCGGGCGGCGAGCGCGTGCAAATCGGCGCACGGCTCTTCAAAGTAGTCGAGCGGCGGCGTTTGCAGGCGCAATACGTCTTCGAGCTGCCAAGAGCGGTTGGCGTCGAGGCGGAGAAGCGCGTGCGGCTCTAACTTGTGGACGCGGGCGAGCCAATGTTCCGTAGCGGCGACGGAAAGGCCCTTTACTTTGAGCTTGTAGGCGGGAAACCCGCGCGCAATGGGTTGCTCGGGCGCGGTGAGGAGAATGCAGAGGGGACGCACAAAGGGCGCAAGATCGCGCGACAGACAGTCGATCGCCCACAACAGAGAGGGAGAGCGCGCCGGCTGTCCGCGGACAAAGGCGATCGCTTCCTCGCGGTCGCGGATAAAAGGGGTTTCGCCAAAGCGGCCGTCGCACTCGAGCAAAAGGCTAGTGCCACAAGAGTAGAGAGAGACAGAGGGCACAGGTGTACGCCAGGTGGGTGCGGGCCGTGGCCTGCAGGGTGGGGCGCGCCAGGAGGCACGTGAGGCTGGCAAGAGGGGGCGCGACGAGCGCAGCGCCCGCCACACAGAGGCCCCATTCGAGCAACCCAAATTTGCGGCCGAACCGCACCACAAGCGTCTTCTTGCCGGCGGCGCGATCGGTCTCTTCATCGCGCAGATTGTTGGCGACCATCAGCGCCACGGCGATGAATCCCGGGCCCAATCCGTAAATCAGCGCCTCGTGCGACCAATAGCCGAGACCGATGAGAGCCGTTCCCGCGCAGGCGAGAGGGCCGAAAAAGAGGAGGCAGGGGAGCTCTCCCAGGCCCACATAGGCGAGCGGGAAGGGACCCGCCGTATACAACAGCGCCAGCGCAATCGCAGCAGCTCCAAGCGGCCACAAGTGCCACCCGACGTGGGCCAAGAGCGGCACCGCGACCAGCGCCGCCGCCCCCAGCACGCCAAAGGCAGCCCTCTGCATCGCCTCAGGGGCAATCCACCCAGAGGCCACCGCGCGGGCAGGGCCCACTCGATTTCGGTCCGCGCCCTTGCCAAAGTCATAGAAATCGTTGGCGAAGTTCGTCCCCACCTGTACAAGCAAGGCAAACAACAATGCCAGCGCGCCTAGCGAGTGCGGCGCTAAACACATCCCCACGAGCACCGGTGACGCACCCGCCACCAGCGTGCGCGGCCGGCACGCCAAGAACCAGTTACGGGAGGCGAGCAAAGCGGTCATAATTGGGCTTCCGTTTTTCGAGAAAGGCATTCTTGCCCTCCTGCGCTTCTTCGCTCATGTAGTACAGAAGCGTCGCGTTGCCTGCGAGCTCCTGCAAGCCCGCCTGTCCATCGCAGTCGGCGTTCATCGCCGATTTCAGGCACCGAATGGCAAGGGGAGAGTGGGCTAAAATCTCCTGCGCCCATTGGAGAGCGGTGTCTTCCAAATCCTCATACGGCACCACTGTATTCACCAAACCCATCTCGAGCGCCTCTTGCGCATTGTACTGCCGGCATAAAAACCAAATCTCCCGCGCTTTTTTCTGCCCCACAATGCGGGCCAAATAACTCGAGCCAAAGCCCCCATCAAACGACCCGACGCGGGGGCCCACCTGGCCAAAGACCGCATTGTCGGCGGCAATCGTCAAATCGCACACCACGTGCAGCACGTGGCCGCCGCCAATCGCATAGCCCGCCACCATCGCGATCACCGGCTTGGGGCATGTGCGGATTTGCCGCTGAAAATCGAGCACATTCAGCCGATTCACGCCGCTCTCATCGGCATAGCCCGCATCGCCTCTGACTTTCTGATCGCCCCCCGCGCAAAACGCCTCGCGTCCCTGTCCCGTCAGCAGAATCACACCGATCGACGCGTCGTGGCGCGCCTCTTCCAGCGCATGGGACATCTCGTCGACCGTCAGCGGGCGAAACGCATTGCGCACCTGGGGGCGGTTGATCGTGATCTTCGCCACACCCGCGCGTTTATGGTAGAGGATGTCGGTGTAACTGCCGTGCGGTGTCCAGCTCATGGGCGATTCTCTCCGGTTGTTCGCGGTGGAGGGCGTGACCTCCGTCCAGTCCGATCACGCGTCCCTCGATCGCCGCATACAAGCGCCGGTAGGGCAAATCTTGCGTGCCGTAGATCCAGGTGACCGGAAAAGGTGCGCGCTTCAGCGGCTCCAGATAACAAGGTTGCTGCGCCAAACTGTATCGCCGCAGCATCGCCGCCATTGCGCTTCCGGTGTGCACCGTTCCAATTATGCGGATCAGAGCGTCTTTCCCGCGAAGGGTTGCAAAAAGGGGCTGATTGTACCAATCGCGCAGCACCGCGTCAAAGTTTTCCGTCTCAAACCGCACAGCCCACGCTTCGTCTTGCGCCGCGCGCTCGGCACAACCGCTCACAAGGCCAGGGTGCGCGGAGATCAGCACAAGCGACAACACGCGCTCGGGTTGCGCCAATGCAAGCTGCATCGCAATGCGGCCGCCCATCGAGTAGCCGGCCAAGTGACACAGGTCGGGGAGAAGAGGCGGCGTAAGTGTGAGATCGGGTGTGAGGGTCGGACACGAGAGGTGGCGCACAACTGCGCGCCAATCGGCGCCTCGCCCGAGAAACCCGTGGAGAAGGAGGAGTGGGGGCATGAGTTATACCGCTATTTGATTTGGGAGACGAGATAGAGGGGATAGTTGTAGATCCTGCCATCGTGTTTTAAGTTCATGGCCGTAGCGCGGAAGAGCTTTGCAGGAGCGTACTTTTGATCGTAGACTAGAAGACTCTTCTTTTTCTGACTGGTTCCCGCTTTGATCTCAAGAGGGCAAATCGAATGGTCTTCTTCAATCAAAAAATCAACTTCTGCCGTGCCTTCACTGGCCCAATAATAGGGTTTTTTGTCTTGAGTCGCGATCCATTCTTGCACGACATAATTTTCGGTCAGGGCTCCTTTAAATTCTGTGAACAAAAGGTCCCCCTCGATCAGGGTTTGAGGCGAAAGGTTGCTTTGTGCGCCGAGCAATCCCACATCAGCTAGAAAAATCTTAAACGTGTTGTTGTCGGCATAAGCGCTAAGGGGGAATTTAGGGGATTCAATGAGGTGGCTTTTATGGATCAACCCTGCGTCTGAGAGCCACTGGATGGCTTCTTCGTATTCTCTACCTCGAGCGCTTTTTCGGATGGCTGCAAAGATAAACTTCTTGTTTTCCTTTGCCAGCTGGCGGTGCACCTGTTTCCAAACAGTTGTGATCTTCATGATCTCATGGGGAGGCGCATGCTTTGCGAAGTCTCGTTCATAGGCATTCAAGATTTCCAATTGAATTTCCCTGACAAGGGTCAATCGTTCACTCTTTGCGTATTCAGAGACGACTTCCGGCATCCCTCCAACGAAGAAGTAAAGCTTGAGGAGTTCGATTAATTTTTCATGTAAGGGATTCGGAATCGGTTCATAGGTGTCATAATCTTCTAAAAACAATCGTGTTTTTTCTTGGCCCAGCGCGGAAAGAAATTCGAAAAAAGTTAAAGGATACAGGTGGAGAAAATTGACCTTTCCAACAGGGAACCCTTTTTCTCCCGCGGTTTTGACGCCTAAAAGTGAACCCGCAGCGACGACGTGGTACTCTCCCGCTTCTTCGCAAAAATATTTCAAACTATTGAGAGCTTTGGGACAATTCTGAATTTCATCAAAGATCAATAGCGTATTGTGAGGTTCAATCTCTATTTCGGTGTGGATGCCGATAATCTTGATGAGTTGCTTGGGATCTAGCGTGCCTTCGAAATACTGGCTTAGCTTTTCATCCTTTTCGAAATTCAGGTAGGCCACTTTTTCGTAAGACGTTTTGCCAAAGTGCTTCAGGGCATAGGTTTTGCCGACTTGCCTAGCGCCGTTCAAAATTAGCGGCTTGCGGCGTGTTGATCGCTTCCACGCCTCGAGCTGTTTGTAAATGTCTCGCTTCATACCTTGAATGTAATTGAATTTTTGATGGAAAGCAAGGATTCGTTTGCAAAACGTGATAAATTACACGTTTTTCGTTGGAAAAACGTGTATAGAAACCACGTTTTTCAAACGAAAAACGGGTTAAACATTCTTACATAGCTGATTGTTAATGCTTTGCAGTTCTTTTCGGATCTCTTGGCTCAATTTGGGGTCGGGACAGGCCTCGAAGAGGCACGGCTCTTGGGGCCATTCGGAGGGCATGTCGGCGAGGCTTTCGATGCGGCGGTAGGGGAGGTTGAAGAGGCGGGCGGCGTGCTCGAAGGTGTAGGGG
>CAYGOG010000029.1:0-8201 GCA_964351415.1 uncultured bacterium
GAGCAGAGGACTGAAAATCCTTGTGTCGCTGGTTCAAGTCCAGTCCTAGCCAATCCTATTTATCCATTCTATGACTTTATGAAAACGCCAGACCAAATCAATCGTAAGATTAATTCTCTAAATAATTTTCTTGATGCCGCTTTCCGAGAAGCGGGTTGCTGTGAAAAAGAACCCTATTCACGAGGAGTTCCTTATCTGCAAAATCTTTTTGCTAACCCTGCGGAATTGGTGATCGCAGGCACTGGAGAAAAGATTACATCTCGCCGAGGGCACCTTGATGCCCAGGATGCGCAGGCAATTGTTAATAATCGATTGTTTTCAGCTGTCAACGTCTATGCGATCGGGCATCACGAGCTGTTGCAAACTGCTGGTTACGCTGATCGGACAGATGATCTTTTGAGCATGGTCTTCATGATTCGTTGTGTGTTCGCTCATGGACTATTTAATCCTCGATGGGAAGTTAGAGATCCAGTGTATCAAAGGTTGATGCAAACTCCAGAGAAGGATGTCACCTTAGACTGTAGGAAACTGGACAAGGTCCCGTATGACCTAAGTCATCATCAGGGGTACTCCGGGTTGATTAGATTGTCGCGTGCTGTACGGGCGCGCCTTTTACCCCAGCAAGAGGGGGCAGCGGGGGGCGAAGCCACCCGACTGGAAGACCTCCGGCAGGAGGTCTGAGCTCTGCGAAGCGAGGAGGCGTGCGTAGCGCGCTTCCCGCGGAGCAGCCCGCGGCTTTTTATGGCACGGCAAAATCGATCCGAACAAGGGGGGAGCTGTGTTGCACACAGCCCCTCCGCAGTAGGATCGATTTGGCAAAGCCAGAAAAAGCCTTTGCAGGGGCAGCAGGGGATGCAATCCCCGACTGCCTAGGGAAAACCCATTTTCTCATTCCGACTCTGTCCACGAAGTGGGCAGAGTCTTTCTGATTTTTGCTTAAATAAAGCGCTTGCCGTCGCGCTGGGCGAGGGTGCGGATCGCTTCTTTGAGGGCAGGGAGCCCTGCGCCGGTTTGCGCCGAGATAATGTGGGGTGTGAGGGACGTGCGAGCCGTGAAGTCGGCGGCGAGGAGGTCGGCGCCCTCTTGGTCGATTTTGTTGAGGACGACAAGCGAGGGCTTGGCGAGCATGTCGGGTGAATAGGCCGCCAGCTCGCGGCGGAGCATTTCATACTCGGCGACCGGGTCGCGCGTTTCGTTGGGAGCAAGCTCGATCAGGAAGAGGAGGGTGGAGGTGCGCTCGATGTGGCGGAGGAAGGAGAGGCCGAGGCCCCGGTCGTCATGGGCGTTTTCGATGATGCCCGGGATATCGGCGATCAGGATGCGCGAGAAGTCGTCAAACTCGACGAGGCCGAGGTTGGGTCGGAGTGTGGTAAAGGGGTAGGGGGCGATTTTGACGGCGATTTTCGCGAGCGCGGAGATGAGGGTCGATTTGCCGGCATTCGGCATGCCGACGAGGCCGACGTCGGCGATGAGTTTGAGCTCGAGTTCGACTTCGCGGGAGTCGCCGGAAGTGCCGGGCGTGCAGACGTAGGGCGCTTGGTGGGTTGCCGATTTGAAGCGGGAGTTTCCCTTGCCGCCGAAGCCGCCTTGGCAGAGGGCCCACTGCTCGCCCGGTTGGGTGAGGTCGCGGATCAGCTCGCCCGTCTTGGCGTCTTTGACGAGGGTGCCAGGAGGGATTTTAAGGACGAGGTGAGGGCCGTTGGCGCCCTTGCGGTTGTTGGGGCCCCCTTGGCCGCCGTTCGGCGCTTTGATGATGCGGCGGTTGCGGAGCGCTTCAAGCGAGTGGATTTGTGGATCGGTCTCGAGGACGATGGAAGCGCCGTTGCCGCCATCTCCACCGGCGGGGCCGCCTTTGGGGATGTACTTTTCGCGGCGCCACGAGATGATGCCGTCGCCGCCTTTACCGGCTACTAATTGAAGCTGGACTGTGTCGACAAACATAATTCCTTACTTGCCGACAGTCCCCGTTTCCCTACGCCTTTTGGGGCGTGATGGAAACGTAAGTTTTGTCAGCCTTGCGGTGTGAGACAACGCCGTCCACTTCTGCGAAGAGGGTGAAGTCGGTGCCCATGCCCACATTGCGGCAGGGGTGCCATTGTGTCCCTCTTTGGCGCACGAGGATGCTCCCCGCGGTGACGAATTGTCCCGAACAAGCTTTGATGCCTAGGCGCTTGGAGTGAGAGTCGCGTCCGTTACGAGTTGAGCCTTGCCCTTTCTTTTGTGCCATGTGACCTTTACGCTACTGCAATTTTCGTGATTTTGACGCGGGAATAGTTTTGTCGGTGTCCCACGGTGCGGCGATAGCGCTTGCGCTGTTTGTATTTGTAAGCGATTACTTTCGGACCCTTGACTTCGCCCACGAGTTCGCCGTGCACGACGCACTTCGCGACATGGGGGGCTCCGATCTTGATTTCTTCGCCTTTCTTGACGAGGAGAACTTTGTCAAACGCTACTTGTTTTTCGGTATGGAGGAGCTCGAAGTCGTAGACGGCGCCTTCCTCAACACGGACCTGTTTTCCACCGGTCTCGATAATCGCATACATGAAAGAAACTCCAAATTGAACTGAGCGTATCAGTTTAGGGAATCAGACCCCTGAATGTCAAGGGGCCAACGAGCAGCGACAGCCCATAGCAGAGCGCCCCGATGAGGGCGATGGTCGCCCCGGGGGGCCAATTGAGCGCAAACGAGGCGAGCAGCCCCACCGCACAAAAGAGGCCCGACAGCACGGCTGCGCCGCCCATCATCCACTTCAGGCTGCGCGTGTAGAGCCCCGCAATTGTGGGTGGCACCGCCAATAGCGCCATAACTAACAGAACGCCAATGACTTGGCTTAATATAACCACGGACACAGCGATGAGGGTCAGCAGCAGCAAATAGAGCCTTTCCACTGGCAGTCCGCGTAAGCGCGCCTGATCTGGGTCAAATGCAACCGCCAGCAGCGGCCGCCACAGCAGGGCCACCACTAGAGCCACCACCCCGTTCAAGGCGGCCAGCATCCACAGATCGCCCGCCGTAATCCACAAAATATTGCCAAATAAAAAATTGAGGAGGTCGACGTTCGTGCCGGGGGTAATCGAGATAAAGATCAGCCCAATGGCCATGCCGGTCGACCAGATCGCGGCGATCACCGCGTCTTCTCGCTCCTTATAGCGCAGATGGATCCACCCGATCATCCACGCCGAGAGTATCGCCGCGACAAAAGCGCCGTAGATCGGCTCCAGCCAAGTGAGGCCCCAGGTGCGCTGCATCCACAAAAACGATCCCATGCCGGCCAATACCGAGTGGGAGATACTGCCGCACAAGTTGACAATCCGCTTGGTCACCGCGTACGTGCCGATCACGCCACTTACACCCGCCACCAAGAGCGAGGCCCACAGCCCCATCGCGAGAAACACGATCATGCGTGGCTCCCCACAAAGGGCGTGTGATACAGGCCGAGCGCAAAGTGCTCGCACACCTCGGCCGCTCGAAACGTCTGCACCGTCCGGTGCACCGATGCGATTCTGTCGACCCGCTCCACTGCCGTCTTCAAGTCGTGCGTCACCATGACAATTGTCTTTGCGCCCTTCAGCGAATCGAGAAACTCGTAAATCGCGCTCGCCGAGTGGGGGTCCACATTTGCGGTGGCCTCATCGAGCAGCAACACCTCGGGATCGCCCGCAAGCGCCCGCGCGAGCAACGCGCGCTGCGCCAATCCGCCCGACAGCTCGCCAATTGCCTTGCCGCGATGGGGCGTCAAGTCCAGCAACTGCAGCAACCCCTCGGTCCGCTTGCGCGCATCGCTCGACAATCGCCCCCACACATCGATTGCCCCCTGCAACACCAACTCCTCGGTCGAAATCGGAAATGCGCGGTCGATCTGGTGCACCTGCGGCACATAGCCTATGCGCCGCTGTGCCTCGAGAGGTGTTTGCCCCAGTACCCGGACCACCCCTTCTGCCGGCGCCAAAAATCCCATGATCAGTTTGAGCAGCGTCGTCTTGCCGCCGCCGTTGGGGCCAATCAAGCCGATGAATTCGCCCCGCTCGATCAGCAGCGATGCATGCTGCAATACCGGCTCATCGCCATAGAGGAATTCCACATCTTCCACTGCAATGGCCCAGCTCATTTTTTCTCCCGCTCATACGGATCGGCGATCAGGTGCGCAAACAGCCGCATCGTCTCAAAGTAGTCGGCCGAATAAGGGTTCACCATCCGCACCGGCAGCCGCAATTCCTCGGCAATCAGCTGCGCCCCTTTATTGTTATACTGCGGCAGCGCAAACGCCACCTCCGCATGCTCCAATCGCGCCTGCTCCAAAATCTCTTCCAGATGTTGTGGCCGCGGATCTTTCCCCTCAAACTCCACCGACAACTGCGTCAGCTCGTAATCTCGGCAAAAATAGCCAAACGACGGATGCGACACCAAAAATGTCCGATCGACTACCGGCGCTAAAATCGCCTGAATTTCCGCGTGCAGCACATCCAAATCTTTTTCCAATAGCGCGAGGTTCGCGGCAAACACCGCCGCCCTCTCCGGATACAGCTCGCTCAGCGCGTGCGCAATCGCCGCTGCCTGTACTTTCGCCAACGTGGGGCTCATCCAAATATGCCGATCCAGGTGATCCATGCCGCAGTGATGGCAGTGGAGGCCCTCCTCCTCCATCAGCTCAATGCCCTCTCTCAAATCGACCAGCCGAATGGGCGTCTGTTCCAATAGCGTTAACGCCCGCTTTTCAAACGGCTCGCCAATCCGAAACCACACCTTCGCGCGCCGCAGCTGCTCCGCCTCTCGCGGCGTCAGCTCAAAGCTATGTGCGTCGGACCCCGACGGTACGACCGTCTTGACCTCGAGCCAGTCGCCGGCAATCCGCTCCACAAAGGTGCGATAGGGGGCCACGCTCACCAAGGCGAGCGGCTTAGCCGTCTCATTTTTCAGAGGGCTCTTGCCGCACGCGGCCAAAACGCAAAAAAAGACTATCAACAGTCGCCACATGGTCGAGCATCATAGCACTCTCTGGACTTCTAGACACCCCTGCGCTATCATCTTCTCCTGTATTTTATTGGAAAGGTGGCCGAGTGGCTTAAGGCGCACGCTTGGAAAGCGTGTGTACGGTAACACGTACCGTGGGTTCGAATCCCACCCCTTCCGATTTTTTAGGGGCGTCCCCCTATATAGTTTTTTTGGAGAGATGGCCGAGTGGCTGAAGGCGCACGTCTCGAAAACGTGAGTACGCTAACCCGTATCGTGAGTTCGAATCTCACTCTCTCCGATGATTTTTTAAAACGCCTTCCCCGATAGGTAGAACCAGCGGCCGCCGAGGTTCTTGAAGCGGCTTCGCTCCCGCTGCTCGAAGGGCTTGCCCTTCTGGATGAGGTGCGCGATGAAGGTGACATAGGACTCTTCTGAACCCGATTCCGTATTGATAATGGTCAGGTCCTTGTATTCGGTCCCCTTGACGTGGGCGAGAATCTGCTTGCCCCATTTTGCCTTATCCATCTGAAACTCAGGATTGTCAGGGTGGGTGGTGTCCATGATGAAGTCGGCGAGCGCGAGGGCGTAGGCGGCGTAGCGGGCCCGCATCAGGGCGACAGCGGTGGGGGGGGAGATCTCGTGATGGTGGAAGGGACGGCAGCAGCTTTCGTAGGGCTGGCCGCTATGGCAGGGGCACTGGGTCATTAATTGACATATAAATTTAGAACTATTGCTGTGTCAAGGGTACTCTGTTATAGTCCGCCTCCGTCCGAAAGTCTATGAAATGCCCCTTTTGCAGTTGTGAAGAGCTGAAAGTGACCGATTCCCGTGACGCGGCGGAAATCAACGCGATCCGGAGACGGCGCGAGTGTGTGCAGTGTATGCGCAGGTTTACGTCGTTTGAAACGATCGACCTGACGCTGCAGGTGAAGAAGCGCGACGGCACCTATGAGGACTTCTCCCAGGAGAAGTTGATCAATGGGTTGGACGCCGCTTGCCGCCACACGCGGGTCAGCCACGACGATGTGCGGGGGATCGCGGCTAAGGTGAAGGCCGACTTGTTTGCGCGGGGGATCCGCGAAATCGAGAGCCGCGAGTTGGGTGAAGTGGTGATGCGCGCGCTGCAAGAGACTGATGTTGTGGCGTATATCCGCTTTGCTTGCGTCTATAAACGCTTCAAGGATATTGAGGAACTGATCGACGCGATTCGCACGATCTCACCACACCTAGAGGAACCGAACCATGCCACTGAAGAAAAGTGAAATCGAACAGTTCAAGAAGCGTTTACTCGCGCTCCGCAGCCAGATTACCCAAAACATCAAGGGGACGACGCAGACGGTGACCGAGCCCGACTCGAGCAAAGGCTATTCACAACATCAGGCCGACGAGGGAACGGATGACTTTGTGAAGAATGTCTCGCTGCAGGTGTCGGACAAAGAGTTCGGCGTGCTCCGCTACATCGACCGCGCGCTGGAAAAAATCGAGGAAGGTTCTTACGGCATGTGCGATGTGACGAATGAAGAGATCCCGCTGAAGCGGCTTGAGGCGATTCCGTATGCGACGATGACGGTGAAGGCACAAGAAAAAATGGAGAAAGGGCTGCTGTGAAATATGGTTGGTTGGCGCTGCTCTTAGTGCTCGATGGCGCGACTAAGTGGTGGGCGTTTCAGGGGCTCATGATTCCGTTGGGAGCGGTGGGCGGTGTATCGTTTGCGCTCCACACGGTGCTTAACACCGGCGCGGCGTGGAACCTCCTCGCGGGACATGCGGGGCTGTTATTTGTGTTGCGGCTCGCCATCATCGGCAGCTTTTTGGTATGGGGGCGCCCGCTCAAGTGGCCGATGCTGCTGGTGCTGACCGGCGCACTGGGCAATACGGTCGACTATGTGCTGTATGGCGCGGTAGTCGACTTTCTATCGGTGACGTTTGGAAGTTGGCCCTTTCCGGTCTTCAATGTGGCCGATTCGCTGATTTCGGTTGGGGCGGTGGGGTTGATTTTCCAAAGGTCTCATGCTGCGCCTCTCCACACCTGAACGGGAAGGGACCTACCAAGCGGCCAAGTGGCTGAAGGTGTTTGCCCTGGTTACGCGCGAAGAATTGGCGGCGCTGTTTGAGGCGTGGCGCCCCTTTTCGCTTCATCCGCTGACGGGGATTGTGCAAACAGCTGAGGTAGAGGTTGGGGCTTTTTTAAGCGCGTATGAAGGGTGGATCCTGGCTTTACAAGCGGGGACGGTGCCGACCGCGGTGGAGCTGCGCAAGTGGCTGGCGATGGCGGCGACGGCGACTGAAGACGCCCTATGGCTACAACAGCTAGGCGAGGGGCGCTTTTTGGTGAAGATCCGGGAGCCGGTGGTGCAGATCCAGGCGCACCATTTTGCGATCTCGGGCGGCGAGGTGCGCCCGGGAGTGATGGGGAGCCATACAATTTTTTGGGGGCTGCAGTTTTCCTTCCCCACGGTATACCAGTCGCAGGTGACCGGCGATCTGATCCAGGTGGATGAGGCATTTCCCAATATGAGATTATGGGCCGCCATGCGACAATGGGTGCGCGATTGGACGCGCCCCACCCCTTTTGTGATCGACGGAAAACGGGTGATGAGTTCCATTCGCATAGGGAACGGGTGGCGCGGAGGCCATCCCCAATTGCCAGGTTGGACATGTTAAAGGACCATAAGGTTGCATTTGCGGAATCATGCACGGGAGGCGCCCTCTCGGCTCGGGTGGTGGCGCAGGCCGGGGCGTCGGGCTATTTTCTGGGCTCTATTGTGGCGTATTCCGACGAGTGGAAAGTCAAATTTTTAGGCGTCAGAAAAAAGACGCTGGCGAAATACGGTGCTGTGAGCGGCGAGGTGGTGAAGGAGATGGTGGAGGGGCTGTTTGTGCGCACAGAGGCGACGCTTGCAGTGGCGGTGTCGGGCATTGCGGGACCGACGGGCGGCCTGCCTGACAAACCGGTGGGCACCGTGTGGATCGGCGTGGGGCGGCGCGCAGGGGGCATTGAGGTGAAGTGTCTGCACATAAAAGGAGATCGGGCCGCCGTGATTGCGGGGACGGTCGAAGCGGTGATGGCGTGGATTACGAGCTGATTGACTCCGGCGACGGCGAAAAGCTGGAGCGATTTGGGAAGTTGCGGCTGATTCGGCCGGCGCCGATTGCGCTCTGGAAGCGGAAGCGCCCCGCTGAGTGGGCGAAGGTGGACGGCCACTTCGATCGGGAAAACCGGTGGAAGGGGAAGTTGCCTGAAGAG
>CAYGOG010000029.1:8211-9133 GCA_964351415.1 uncultured bacterium
CAGTTTCGGATTGCGCCGACCGAGTTTGGCCATCTGGGGGTTTTCCCCGAACACGCGCAGATTTGGACCTGGGTGCGGGAGCAAAAGCCGAAGCGGCTGCTCAATTTGTTTGCCTATTCGGGCGGCGTGACGCTGGCGGCGGCGCAGGCGGGGGCCGAGGTGTGCCACGTCGACGCGGCAAAGGGGATGGTCGATTGGGCGCGCGAGCAGGCCTCGCAAAACGGACTTGAGAAGGCGCCGATTCGGTGGATTGTCGATGAGGCGGGGAAGTTTATGGCGCGGGAGTTGCGCCGCGGCTCCCGCTACGATGCGATCGTGCTCGACCCGCCCACCTTTGGCCGCGGCGCCAAGGGCGAGGTGTTTAAAATTGAGCGGGATTTAGTTCCGATGCTGGAGCTGTGCAAGCAGCTGCTGGAGCGGCCGAAATTTGTGATCTTGTCGTGCCACACGCCGGGCTTTACGCCGCTTGTGCTCAAGCAAATTGTGGAGCCGCTCTTTTCCCATGTGGAGGCAGGCGAGCTGATGTTGCAGGGGAAAGGGACGAACATATTGCCCTGCGGGAGCTTTGTCACATGCACGATTTAAAAATCACAAGCCTCACAAATCCCAAAGTCAAACGGGTCGTCGCCTTGCGCGACCGGCGCGACCGCGATCAAGAGGGGGTCTTCCTCATAGAGGGCTATCGCGAGATCAAGCGGGCCCTCGACGCAAAGTTTCCCCTCGAGACGCTGTTTTACTGCCGCGAGTGGTTTCTCGGCGAAAATGAAGAGGAATTGCTCCGCCGCGCACCACAACTCATCGAGTGCACGAAAGAGGTCTTTCACAAGTTGTCATACCGCGATCGCCCCGATGGGCTGATCGCCATTGCGCCCAAGCGGGAGCGGAAGCTCGCGGAGCTGCGCCTCTCGCTCAATCCATTTCT
>CAYGOG010000030.1:0-9105 GCA_964351415.1 uncultured bacterium
CTTTGGCCAAGAGCAGATTTTATCCGTTGTGAAGAAGATTCAGGAGGCGGGGATCAATGTGATCGGCAACTATATTTTCGGATTGCCGGATGACACGTTTGAATCGATGCAAGAGACGGTGGATCTGGCGTTTGAAGCGCAGTGCGAGTTTTCCAATTTTTACTCTGCGATGGCCTACCCCGGCTCGAAGTTGTACACGATGGCCAATGAGCGGGGATGGGAATTGCCCGATAGCTGGATTGGCTACTCGCAGCACTCGTATGAGACGAAGCCCTTGAGGACTGAGGTGTTGACCTCGGCCGAGGTGTTGAAGTTTCGGGATGAGGCGTTCCACAAGTACTTCACCGATCCGCGGTATCTCAATTTTGTGGAGAAGAAGTTCGGCGCCAAGGTGCGTGGTCACATTGAGGAAATGACGAAAATTAAGTTAAGACGAAAGATTTTGGAAGAGAGCCGGAAGCCGAGTTTTGTAACCGTATGATTTTGACGCAGACTCCGTTTCGGGTATCGTTCTTCGGGGGCGGCACCGATTATGGCGCTTGGGTGGAAGCGCATGGAGGGGCTGTGTTGTCGACCGCCATTAATCGGCATTGCTATCTGAGCTGCAGGCGGTTGCCTCCGTTTTTCCCACACCGGTATCGGATTGCCTACTCGCAGATTGAGACGGTGACCGATATCGTCGACATTCAGCACCCTGCGGTGCGGGCTGTGCTCGAGTATATGGGATTTCACGAGGACGCGTTGGAGATCCACTACGATGCCGATTTGCCGGCTCGGTGTGGGTTGGGGACGAGTTCTTCATTTACGGTGGGATTGCTGCAGGCGTTGTTGGCGTTTCGGGGGCGGAGTATGCCCAAAAAAGAGCTGGCTCAGCTGGCGATTCACCTGGAGCAAAAGGTGATGTGCGAGACGGTGGGATCCCAGGATCAGACGGCGGCGGTGTATGGCGGATTTAACCGGATCGACTTTCATCGCGACCACTCGATCTCGGTGACGCCGGTCATTGCCCCTCCGGGGCGGGTGCAGTTGCTGCAGGATCACCTGATGCTCTTTTTCACCGGATTTTCCCGCATTGCGAGCGAAATTGCCAAAGCGCAAGTGGCGAGCTTGAAGGAGAAAGAATCGGTGTTGCACGCGATGCGCAAGATGGTCGATGAAGCGTGGGACATTCTGCAGAATGAGAAGTTGGATATTCGGGCATTTGGCGAGCTATTGCACACGGCGTGGCTTCAAAAGAAAAGCATCGCCTCCAATGTCTCGACCGATGCGATCGACCGGATTTACGAGCGGGCGCGGGCAGCCGGTGCTGTAGGGGGCAAGTTGCTCGGGGCTGGCGGCGGTGGTTTTATGTTGTTGTTTGCCGAGCCATCGAAACAGCAGGCGGTGAAAGAGGCACTTTCCGACCTTTTGCATGTCCCCTTCGCTTTTGAACCAGACGGAAGCCGCGTCGTAATCTATCAGCCCAATGGATTCTAGAAAGAAAATTGCGATCTTGGGGGCAACGGGGCTGATCGGGTCGGCTTGCCAGCGCCATTTTGGAGCGTTGGATTGCGAGTTGGTGTGCCCGACCAGACACGCAGTCGATCTGCTGCAAAAGGCTCAGCTGGAGGCTTTTCTGGAGAGGGAGCGGGTCGATGCGCTGATCTGCGCGGTGGGCCTGGTGGGGGGCATCCACTATAATAAGACCTGTCCGGCCGATTTCATCGCGTTGAATTTGCACATGCAGCTCAATCTATTTGAGGCGACGCAAGCTGCTGAGGTTAAGCGTGTTGTGTATTTCGCCTCATCGTGCATGTACCCCAAGGTGTGCGCTCAGCCGATGGCTGAAGAGCAGCTGTTGACGGGGGCGCTTGAGCCGACGAGTTTGTCGTATGCGATGGCCAAGTTGGCGGGAGTGCAGATGGCGCGCGCCTTTAATCAGCAGTTTGGCGTGGAGCGGTTTTTGGCGCTGATTCCGAATAGTGCGTTTGGGCCGAACGACGATTTCAATCCGCAGACAGGGCATGTCATGTCGGCGCTGCTGGCCCGTTTCCATTTGGCGAAGGAGCAGGAGCTGCCGTCGGTGACGTTGTGGGGTACGGGTCGCGCGCGGCGCGAGTTTATCCATGCCGATGATGTGGCGCGCGCCGTTGCCCATGTGTTGTGGCGCAGCGAAGTGCCTCTCCCGCTGAATGTGGGCGTCGGCTATGATGTGTCGATTCGAGAATTGGCAGAGATGATTGCGGACATTGTCGACTATCGCGGCGAGTTGATTTGGGATACGACAAAGCCCGAAGGCGCGCTGCAGAAGTTGCTTGACTCGAGCAAGCTTATGAATCTCGGTTGGTCGCCGAGCCGATCCCTTCGGCAGGGAATTGAAGAGACCTATCACCATTACTTGGAATATACCTCTATTGATTGAAAAGTAGCCTTTCTGGCGGCGCCAAAACCTCGGGGTTCAACGATCTCAAAGAGCGCTGTATTAATTCAATACAGCGCTCTTTGAGATCGTTGAACCGCGAGAGTTTTCGCGCTAGCCAGAAAGGCTACTTTTCAACCAATAGAGGTATGACATGGTCAAATTTCGGTATAAGGGCGGCGGGATCCCGCAGCTCCGCAAAGATGTTGCAAAATACGAACCCCCGTTTGTGCGCGCCCTCTTTCGGACAATTTTGCGCATTCGAGTGATCGAAGATGAGATCGCGGCGCATTACTCTGAAGACAAGATGAAGACGCCGGTGCACTTGGCCATTGGCCAAGAAGCGGTACCGGCGGGCTGCTGTGCGGCATTAGAGCCTTCCGATCACGTCTACTGCGGCCATCGGACGCACGGCGTCTATCTCGCGAAGGGCGGCGATCTGAATGCGATGATGAGCGAGTTTCACTGCAAAGCCAACGGCTGCTGCGGCTCGCGCGGCGGGTCGATGCACCTCCTCGACAAATCGGTCGGGATGATGGGGTCGTCGGCGATTGTCGCGGGGATCATTCCGATTGCGACCGGCGCGGCGCTGGCGGCGCAGATGAAGCGGGAGTCCAGGGTGACCGCCGTCTTTATCGGCGATGCGGCGGTGGAAGAGGGTGCGGCCTGGGAAAGCATGAACTTTGCCGCGCTGAAGAAGCTGCCCATTTTATACATGTGCGAGAACAACTTTTACTCGGTTTGCTCGCCTCTCGAAGTGCGGCAACCCGAGGGAGTGGCGATTTACCGCAAGGCGGAGGCGTTTGGCCTATATGCCGAGGCGGTTGATGGGAACAATGTGATCCAAGTGTTTGAGGCGACGCAGCGGGCGGTTGAATGGATCCGCAGCGGGCGTGGACCTGCGTTCATCGAGGCGTACACCTATCGGTGGAAAGGGCATCATGGTGGCGAAGACGACACGAAGTTGGGCTACCGCTCATTTGATGAGGTGGCCGAGTGGAAGCAGTATGATCCGGTTGCCATGCTCGAAACGGTGTTATTGGAAAAGGGTTGGATTACGTCCCAAGAAGTGGCGCAACTGCGCGCCGCTGTTTTGAGCGAAGTCAATGCCTCGTTTGAACATGCCTTAAACAGCCCCGAGCCTACCTCGGATGAGCTCTTAACCCACGTATACAGCGAGAGAGATACCTCTATTGATTGAAAAGTAGCCTTTTGGGCGGCGCCAAAACCTCGGGGTTCAACGATCGCAAAGAGCGCTGTATTGAATTAATACAGCGCTCTTTGCGATCGTTGAACCGCGAGAGTTTTCGCGCTAGCCCAAAAGGCTATTTTTCGATCAATAGAGGTATTAAATGCTTTGGGATGAACAACTGGTCAATCGGAATGCGGGTTTGCGCGCGGGAGAGGCGCCCGAAAAGGGGCGCGTCATCAGCTACACGGCGGCTCTACGCGAGGCGATCGAATATAAAATGGAGCAGGATCCGTCCGTCTTCTTGCTGGGGCAAGGGGTAGATGATCCCGGAGGGATGTTTGGCGTCACGAAGGGATTTCATGAAAAATTTGGGCGCGAGCGGGTCTTTGACACGCCTGTTTCAGAAGAGGGGATCACCGGTATTTGCACCGGCGCTGCGATGGAGGGGATGAAGCCGGTTTACTTTCATAACCGCCCCGACTTTTGGTTGCTGGCGTTCAATCAGCTCGTCAACCACACGAGCAAGATCCATTATTTGGACAACGGGCTCACCGATGTGCCGCTCGTGATGTGGGCGGCGATTGGCCGCGGTTGGGGTTCCGGCGCGCAGCACTCGCAGGCCATTCAGGGATTATTGTTGGGCGTCCCTGGGTTGAAGATTGTCATGCCGAGTACGCCGTACGATGCGAAAGGGCTCATGATCTCGGCGATCGAGGATCGCAATCCGGTGCTGATCATCGAGCACCGCTGGATGATGAAACGGGAGGGGGTTGTGCCGCAGGAGCCGTATCGGATTCCATTTGGCCGCGGTGTGTATCGCCGAAGAGGAGAGGCACTGACAGTGGTGGGCACCTCGCACGCGATCGACCTGGCGCTGACAGCTGCAAATCAATTGGCCGGGGAAGTGGGTGTGGAGGTGATCGACCTGCGCACCGTGAAACCGCTCGATGAGGCGATCATTTTGGAATCGCTCCGCAAAACGGGGCGGTTGATGGTGGTCGACACCGGATGGTCAATGGGCGGCGTCTGTGCCGAAATCGGATGCCTTGTCGCAGAGAAAGGATTTGAGCACTTAAGAGCCCCCATTCGGCGCGTCGGATTGCCCGATGCCCCCTCGCCCGCCGGATTTGCCCTCGAACAGCTCTATTTTCCCACCGTTGCCACCCTAAAACAGGCGATGCGCGAGACCGTTTTACAACCAGAAGTAATTAAGGCTTAATATGTTAGTAGAAGAAGAAATCCGCGGAATCGAGTTGACCCGCTCCACCTGGGGACAAGAAGAGATCGACGCCATGCACCGGGTCATTGCGACCGGCATGTTCACGATGGGCGAGAATGTCGCCCAATTTGAGCGACAATTTGCGGCGAAGTACGGGATGCGCTACGGCATCATGTCCAACTCGGGCTCATCGGCCAACTTATTGGGCGTGGCCGCGCTCTTTTACAAGAAAGATCGGCCGCTCCAAGCGGGCGACGAGGTGATTGTCCCGGCGATCTCCTGGTCCACTACCTTTTATCCGCTCATGCAGTACGGCCTCAAGTTGCGCTTTGTCGATGTAGAGCTCGACACCCTGAACATGGATGTCTCGAAGCTCGAGGCAGCCTTGACACCGCGCACCCGGATGATCATGGCGGTGAGCATTCTGGGCAATCCGTGCGCGCTCGACGTGATGCGTAAGTTTGCCGATCGACATGGGCTCTATCTCTTTGAAGACAACTGCGAGTCGATGGGCGCCGAGCTGAAAGGGAAACCGTGCGGCACCTATGGCGATATCAACACGTTCAGCACCTTCTATTCGCACCACATTTCGACGATGGAAGGGGGCATGTGCCTCACCGATGATGAGGAGCTCGCGCACCTGATGATTGCGCTCCGCGCACACGGCTGGACTCGCCACTTGCCTGCCGACACAAAGATCTACGAAAAGCGGGAAGACGACTTCTTCGAGGCGTATCGGTTCATCGTGCCGGGCTACAACTTCCGCCCCACCGAACTCAACGGCGCCATCGGGATCGAGCAGCTGAAGAAGATCGATCGCTTTGTCGCCATCCGGCGTCAAAACGGCGCCCTTTTCCAAGAGCTGTTTGGACGAGATGAGCGGTTCCTCATCCAGCGGGAAAACGGGAAGAGCTCCTGGTTCTCCTTTACGATGATCCTGAACCCCAAGGTGAAAATCGACCGGAAGAAAGTATTAGCGACGCTGGCAGAGCAGAAGATCCAATTCCGGATCATCACAGGCGGCAACTTCCTCCGGCACGACGTCATCAAGTACTGCAACCACGACACCGTGGGGCCGATCGTAAACGCCAACATCGCGCATGACCGGGGCTTCTTCATCGGCAACCATCCGGCCGATCTGGAGCGGGAGCTGGTCCACCTGCGCGACGTACTCAACCGCATCGCCTGATGGAAGCCATTGTCTTTGCAGGGGGATTGGGGACACGACTGCGGTCGGCCGTTCCCGATCGCCCCAAGCCGATGGCCGACGTGCGCGGCCGTCCTTTCCTCGAGCACCTGATGGATCACTGGATCGAGCAGGGCATTGCCCGCTTTATCCTCTCTGTCGGCTACCGACACGAGCACATTCAAGCGCACTTCGGCGCTGCGTATCGGGGGATTCCGATCGCCTATGCCATTGAAGAGACGCCGCTCGGCACCGGCGGCGCGCTCGCCTTAGCCGCTCGGGCGCGCACCCATGAGGGACTCACCCTCGTCCTCAACGGCGACACCTATTTCCCTGTTCCGTTGGCTCCACTTGTGTCGTTGGGGCGTGAGACAATGGTCTTGCGGCGCCTCGAACACAACGACCGATACGGGTCCGTCGAGCTCGATTCCGATGGACGGATCACTGCATTTGGACAGGGGGGGGGCCTCATCAACGGCGGCATCTACCTCTTTTCCACCTTTCCCCAATCCACGGCGCCCGCCTCGCTTGAACAAGACTATTTTCCGCAGTGGATCCGCGAGCGGCCCATCTACGGATCGATTGCCACAACACCGTTTATCGACATCGGCATCCCAACTGATTATCATCGCTTTACAGCAGGTACCTTATGACACGCATCCTCGTCACCGGCGGCGCCGGCTACATCGGCTCAACCCTCGTCCCGCTCCTTTTAGAAAAGGGATACCATGTCCATGTCTTCGACAACTTCATGTTCAAGCAAAACAGCTTGGCGCATGTGTGCCATCATCCAAACTTTTCGGTCACCCGCGGCGACATCCGCATTGAAAAACAAATCCGTCCCCACGTCGAGCGCGCCGATATCATCATCCCGCTCGCCGCCCTTGTGGGCGCACCGCTCTGCAAAGCCGATCCGGTGACTGCGACCGCCGTCAACTGCGATGCCACCATCGAGATGTTTAAGTGGCTCCGCTCCGATCAAAAGATCATCATGCCCACCACCAATAGCGCGTATGGGACGGGAGACAAGAACAACTTTTGCACCGAAGAGTCGCCGCTGCGCCCCATCTCTCAATATGCCGAAGACAAGGTGAAGGTGGAGAAAGAGTTGATGAAGTTCTCCAATGCGATCAGCTACCGCCTCGCCACCGTCTTTGGCATGGCGCCGCGCATGCGCACCGACCTCCTCGTGAACGACTTTGTGTACCGCGCGGTGCACGACGGCTCCGTGCTCCTCTTCGAAGGGCACTTCAAGCGCAACTACATCCACGTGCGCGATGTAGCGCGGGCGTTTCTCCATGCAATTGAACACTTCGACAAGATGAAAGGGCAAATTTACAACGTAGGGCTCTCTGACGCGAACATCTCGAAGCAAGAGCTCGCAGACGCCATCCGGAAACATCTGCCTCATTTTGTCTCAATCGAAGCGCCGATTGGCAAAGACCCCGACCAGCGCAACTACATCGTCTCAAACGAAAAGCTCGAGCGCGCCGGTTTCAAGCCGATCGTCTCGCTCGACGCCGGTATCGCCGAGCTGATCAAGGGCTACACGATGATTAAAAACTCCGTCTACGGCAACGTGTAAAGCCGCTTTACATCTAGATGAGAGACAGGTGCCTCAGCCAGGGGGCTTTGTCTTTGTGCCACAACTCTCGCAGGAGCGTCACTTCCCGCACGGTATCCATCGATTGCCAAAAGCCATCGTGCTTGTAGGCGTGGAGTTCTCGGTCGCGAGTGAGGTGCTCAAGGGGATGCTTCTCAAGGGGCATGTCGTCGCCTGAGATGTAATCAAAGACCTCGGGCTCAAATACAAAGAAGCCCCCGTTGATCCACCCTTCATTCGTCTGTGTTTTTTCTGCAAATGTTTGCACTTGGGTGGATTCAATGGCGAGGTTTCCGAAACGGGCAGAGGGGCGCACGGCTGTGACAGTCGCGATTTTACCGTGAGATTTGTGAAAGGCCACGAGTTGTTCGATATCGACATTGGAGAGGCCGTCGCCGTAGGTGAGCATAAAGGGTTCGTTGCCTACCCACTCTTGAAGCCGTTTGACTCGTCCTCCCGTTTGAGTGTCTTGTCCTGTGTCAACCAGATGCACTTTCCAATTGTTGGGGCTGGAATTGTGGACAACGATATCCCCGGAAGAAAAATCGATCGAAAGGTCGCTCATGAGGTTCTTGTAGTTCAGAAAGTAATCTTTAATCACTTCGCTCTTGTAGCCTAAGGCCAGGATGAATTCGTTATACCCAAATGAGGAGTAAATGTTCATGATATGGTGCAAGATTGGGTAGGGCCCAATTTTGACCATCGGCTTGGGGATATTTGCTGTGAGTTCTTCGAGGCGTGTTCCGTATCCGCCAGCAAGAATGATGACTTTCACGAGATCTCTCCTAAGAAGGAATCAGTTGAATGAGTCAGTGTAAGTAGATAAAAAGTTCGGGTCAAGTATCGGATGCGATGACGCCGACGGCTTGTTGCATAGCGTTCTATTGTAGAGGAGGCAGTCGGCGAGGACAAGGGCGGTCATCGCTTCGACGATGGGGACGGCGCGGAGGGCTACGCACGGGTCGTGTCGGTGGTCTGGGCCATGGGAGAGGGTGGCGGGCTGATTTGTAAAGGAAAGAGTTTGCTGGGGGAGGCGGATGGAGGAGGTGGGCTTGAAGGCCACGCGGAAGTGGAGCGGCTGTCCGGTGGAGATGCCGCCGAGGGTGCCGCCGGCATGGTTGGTCGTGAGTGGGTAGGCGTCGTTGTGGGTAGAGCCGCGCATGCGGGCGGCATTGAAGCCGTGCCCGATCTCGAAGCCTTTGGTCGCGGGGATGGAGAGCATGGCGGAGGCGAGGAGTGCCTCAAGTTTATGGTAGGTGGGGTCGCCGAGGCCGATGGGGAGGTGGGCGGTGCCGGTAATGATAGCGCCGAGGGAGTCGCCGGTGGCGATGGCTTCGTCGAGGAGGGCGGGCCATGTGGCGGGATCGGAGGAGCCGCCAAGTTCTGTGATGGCGGCGGCGGTGGTGATGTTTTCGGTTGCGAGGAGTTTGGTGGCGACGGCGCCGGCGGCGACGCGGGCTGCTGTCTCGCGCGCGGAGGCGCGGCCTCCGCCACGGGGGTCGAAGTG
>CAYGOG010000031.1:0-9077 GCA_964351415.1 uncultured bacterium
GTAACGAATTGCGAATCCTGTGTTTACAGAATTCATTGTAAAGCACGCTTTACATTGAGTCTTGTAACGGAATTTAGCGGGTAACCCGCTTGTGGGGGCGGCGGGGGGCGAAGCCACCCGACCGGAGGTTCTGCGCAGTGAAAGAGGGACGCGGTCCCCGACTGCCTATAGAAAACCCTTTTTTCTTATTTTTTTTATCTTGCACATCCTGTTTTCTTTTTTCTCTCCTTGGTATCCTGATTGTCTATGAAGAAGATCGTCGTTACTGGTGCGGCTGGCATGATCGGCTCTGGCGTTGTGCGAGCCTTGAATGATCGCGGGCGAACCGAACTGGTCTTGGTCGATGACCTCAAGCGAACTGACAAGTGGAAAAACTTGCTCGGCAAGAACTTCCTCGAGCTGATTTCCAAACACAAGCTGATGGAGTGGTTAGAGGGCCGCGAAAGCGAGATCGAGGGGATCCTCCACTTGGGCGCTTGCTCCGATACGGTAGAGGCCGACGGCGACTATCTGCTCGAAAACAATACCCGCTATACGACCCGATTGGCCGATTGGGCGCTCTCGCACAATGTGCGATTTGTCTACGCCTCATCCGCTGCCACCTATGGCGATGGGTCACGGGGTTTTTCAGACGATGAGGCAGGCCTGGAAGAGCTGCGGCCGCTCAACATGTATGGCTACTCCAAGCACTTGGCCGATCTGTGGCTGAAACGGCAGGGCGCTTTCCAGCGGGCGATAGGCCTTAAATATTTTAATATCTTCGGCCCCAATGAGTACCACAAGGGGCGGATGGCCTCGATGATTTTAAAGATGCACGCGAAGGCAAAGGGCGAGGGGCGCATTCACCTCTTCAAGTCGAACGATCCCCACTATGCCGATGGCGGTCAGGTGCGCGACTTTCTGTATGTAAAGGACGCGGCAGCCATGACGCTGCAGGCCTATGATAAGGGCGAGGTGGGCGGGATTTTCAACATCGGGCGGGGGGAGACGGTGACCTGGAATACGCTTGCCTTGGCGCTCTTTGACGCGCTCGGCGTCCCCCCGAATATTGTCTATGTGGAGATGCCCTCGGAGCTGAACCGCCAGTATCAAAACTACACCTGTGCGCAAATGGGGAAGTTCCCTAAAATGGTGGGCTCTTTTACAAGCACGCCGATCTCGGACGCCGTTCGAGATTATGTGTGCCATTATTTGGAAACGGAAGCGAGATGGTAAGGTTCGGGATTGTGCAGGATTTGCGCCCGGTACGGGTGCTTGCGGTCGGCGATTTTATGCTCGACACCTACACCCGCGGGCGCATTCGGCGGATTTCACCTGAGGCGCCGGTGCCGGTGCTTGAGGTGGACTCCACCGACTCGCGCCCCGGCGGCGCTGGCAACGTGGTTCTCAACTTCCTCGCACTCGGGGCTTCTGTGACGGCGGTGGGACGCATAGGGGACGATGAGGCAGGAGAAGAGCTGCGGGTGCATCTGATGAGCAGCGGCGCCGATGTGGAGGGGCTCTGCGTAGATGGGTCGATTCCGACGCCCCAAAAAAACCGACTCCTCGCAGGGCAGCAGATTTTGCGGGTCGACCGCGAGCGCATTGTGACGCTCAGCGCTGAGATGGAAGAGGCCTTCCTCAAGACAGTGCGCGAGGCGCTGCCCTGTACCGACCTCATCGCCCTTTCCGATTACGGCAAGGGCACTCTGAGTCGCTCTTTGTTGCGGCGGCTGATCGAGGCGGCGCGCGCGGCAGAAGTGCCTGTGCTGGTCGATCCCAAAGGGGACGATTTTTCCCGCTACCAAGGGGCGACGCTCATTAAGCCCAATCTCGCCGAAGCCTATGCGGCGGCCAAGCTCTCCTCAGCCTCGCTCGAGGAAGTGGCCTCCGTACTGCGCGCCTATTCCGATTATATCCTCATCACCCGCTCTGAGGCGGGGATGTCGCTCTTCGATGCGCGCGGCACGCGGACCGATTTCCCGGTGCGCGCGCGCGATGTGCGCGATGTGACCGGTGCGGGCGACACGGTGCTGGCCGTCCTCGGCACAGCTTGGGCCAGCGGGATCCCCCTGGCTGAAGCAGTCGCGCTGGCCAATATCGCCGCCGCCCTCTCGATTGAACGCCTGGGCTGCGCCCAGGTCACGCCTCAAGAACTCACCGAACGCCTCCGCGAGTTGGCCCAACCCAGCTCTAAAGAGCGCCTTACCCACCTCCAACAACTCTAATATCCCCATGGCCGCTATCTCAGTTTCCCCTCCAAGCCCTTCTCCTCCCCCTGTATTGATATCTCAGCCACAAGGGAGCCTACCCGTTGACACGGGCCCTGCCCCCACTCCGCGTCGTCTTGAAAGTCCTTGGACAGAACTCGATTGCCGCATCACAAGAGTGCGCGTAAGCTGTATCACGCCTGAATGACGCCGCCGCCGAGGCAGCAGTCGCCGTCGTAAAAGACGATCGATTGGCCCGGTGCAATCGCCCGCTGCGGCGTTGCGAAGGCAACGCGGCCGGTCGCGAGGTCGAGGGTGCACGGCTGATCGGCTTGACGATATCGGATTTTCGCCGTGAGTGCCGTTTGCGTAGGCGGATGGCCTAAGACCCAGGTGAAGGAGTGGGCCGTCAATTCTTGCGCGTAAAGACCCGGATGATCCTCGCCCCGGGCGACGATCACGGTATTGGTAGACAGCTCTTTGTCGAGGACAAACCACGGCTCTCCCTCGCCGCCGAGGCCCAGCCCGCGCCTCTGCCCCCGGGTATAATAGGCGACACCTTGATGGGTCCCCACCGTCTTGCCCTCGGGCGTTTTAAAGGGGCCCCTCTGGTAACCCAGGTAGGTCGAGAGAAACGGGGCAAAGTCCCGCTTGCCGATAAAGCAAATGCCCGTGCTGTCTTTTTTTTCCGCCGTGGCAAGGTTGTGTTGGCGGGCGAGCGCGCGCACGTCCGATTTGAGGAGGTGGCCGACTGGAAATATCGTTTGGGCAAACGCGGTGTGGGAGACCGCGTGGAGGAAGTAGCTCTGGTCTTTCGAGGGGTCGAGACCGCGCAGGAGGGCGCCTTTCCCGTCGGTGCGGGCATAGTGGCCAGTGGCGAGGAAGTCAGCCCCTAGTGCGCGCGCCTTGTCGAGGAAAACTTTGAATTTGATCTCCCGATTGCACAGGACGTCGGGATTGGGGGTAAGGCCCTTTTTCAGGTCGGAGAGGAAGGCGGCAAACACCTGTTCCCGATATTCATCGACAAAGCGAACCCCATAGAAGGGGATATCGAGCTGCCGGCACACCGCTTCGGCATCGGCCGAGTCGGCTGCAGAGGTGCAGCGGCCGGAAGGGTCGGTCTCCTCCCAGTTTTTCATGTAGAGACCGATGACCTTAAAGCCTTGTTGCACAAGGAGTAAAGCCGAGACGGAGGAATCTACCCCGCCCGACATGCCGACGACGACCGTTTTCACGGCGTCAAGTATACGCTAGACCGTTTTTTCTAAGCGGGCAATTCTCTCGGTTAGAGGGGGGTGGGAGGCGAAGAGGGAGAGGAGGAGGCCCGCCTTCTTGGGCTGGGAGATTTTAAAGGCGGCGAGCGCCGGTTTTTCAGAGCGGGGATCGCGCACTTCTTGGGAGAATTGAAGCGCTTTCAGCGCCGAGATCATCGAGGACTTGGAGGCGAGGCGGGCGCCTGCGGCATCGGCTCTAAACTCTCGGAAACGGGAGTAGAAGGCGATGATCATCGACCCGAGGATCATAAAGGTAAATTCAAAGACGTAGAGGAACAGGAAGTAGCTTGCGAGCGACTGGTTTTCCCGATTGCGCCCTACGCCGGAGAAGACCGACGCCAAGATGCGGGCCAAGAACATCACAAACGCGTTGACGACGCCTTGCAAAAGGGTCATGGTGACCATGTCGCCATTGGCGATGTGGCCGATCTCGTGGCCCAGCACGCCGCGGAGCTGTTCCTTGTTGAGTTGCTCGAGCAAGCCGGTCGAGACGGCGACGAGACCCCGTTTTGCCGAGGGGCCGGTCGCAAAGGCGTTGACCTCTTTGGAGCGGTAGATCCCCACTTCGGGGCAGGCGGAGAGGTGCGCCCGCTTGGCTAGCTCTTCCACCATGTCGTAGAGGGCCCGCTCGTCTGGATTGCGCGTGTCGGGGCGGATCGTCTCCACATTGAGCGACCACTTCGCGATTTGGCGCGACAACATAAGCGAGATCAGCGCGCCGCCGATGCCCCAGATCGCGCAGAAAAACATCAGCGACGGGTAATCGAGTCCATACGCAGTCAAGTAAGGCCGTACGCCGAGCACGTTCATCACAATCGAAATAGTTGCGACGACGAGGAAGTTGACGAGGAGAAAAAGGGCAATGCGCTTTGCGAAGTTCATGGCGCCCATTTTCCCTCGACAACGCCCTGAAAGTCAAGGTCAAAAATATCGATTCCAATTGCGGAGAAATAAGAGGCTATGTCATGAATCTTCGGCACTTCCCAAGGACGGTATGGCAAAAACGGTGATTCAGTCAGACGGTAGGTTCACCCTCGAACGGATCCAAGAGGTGCTGAGCAAGCAGCATGCGTGTTACGTCTTAATTACCTGCACCGAGCCGAACCAAAAGGGGGAGATGGGCGTGCAGCTCTTCTACGAGGGGGACGAGTCGCTCGCCTCCTACCTCATCGACCAAGCGCAAGATCTGTTTGCCGCCGACACCGATCACCAGCTTGAATCCAAGTAATCCAATGCCTATCATCAAAATCTATGAAAAAATGGATTGCTCAAGAACGCGAGCGGATTCGGCGCGACTACTTCACCTTCCTTAAGTTCCCCACCATCGGCGTCGACCCCAGTTGCGCCGATGCGATGCACGCCTGTTCGCAATGGCTCTCCCAGCAAATCGAGAGCGCGGGCCTTCGATCGGAGCTCATCCCCACCTCCCGCTTTCCCCTCATCTATGCAGAGGCGGGGGAGGGGCCGCACACCCTCCTCATCTATGGGCACTACGATGTGCAGCCGGTCGATCCGCTCGACCAGTGGATCTCGCCGCCATTTGAGCCCACAATCCGCGACGGCAAAGTCTTTGCGCGCGGCGCTCTCGATGACAAAGGACAGGTCTGGTATGTCGTCGAGGCGCTCCGCATGCTCAAGGGCAAATTGCCCATCCGCGTCAAACTCCTCATCGAAGGGGGCGAAGAGTCGGGCAGCGAGGGGCTCTATGAAGCTCTCCCCCTCATCGGTCCGCGCCTCAAAACCGATTCGCTTGTCGTCGCCGACTTTGACCTCCTCGATGCGCAAACGCCCGCCATCAGCCTCGGCGCGCGCGGCCTTGCGACGATGGAGATTGGCCTCACCGGCTCCAACATCGACCTCCATTCAGGGATGCACGGCGGCCTCGCCTACAACCCCAACCGCGCGCTCGCCGAGCTGATCGCCACTCTGTGGGACAAAGAGGGGCGCGTTGCAGTACCTGAATTTTACGATGCAGTGGAGGAGATGAAGCCCGATGGCCTCACCTTCCGCTTCAATGAGGAGACCTACCGGCGCCAATTTGCAATCGAGAAACTCGGGGGCGAGCAAAACCGCACCCTCTTGGAGCGCAACTGGCTCCGCCCCACTCTTGAGATCAACGGCCTCTCGGGCGGTTACACCGGCCCCGGCTTTAAAACCGTCATCCCCGCCCGCGCCACCGCCAAACTCTCCTGCCGCCTCGTGCCCCACCAAGACCCCGACACCATCGGCAAACAAGTAAAGGCCTATCTCGAACAGCAAGCCCCTCGCGGCATGCAACTTGAGGTGAAGCTCGACCACGGCGGACGGCCGTTCCGAGGGCGCGCCGATTCTCCCCTTGCGCGCGCACTGTCCGATGCGTACCATGAGGTCATGGGCACAAAAGCCGCTCGCATCCTCTCCGGGGGATCTATCCCCGTGATCGCCGACCTGCTCCGCTATTGCGGTGGAGACGTGGTGGGAATGGGATTTGGCCTCGCTGAAGACCAAATCCACGCGCCGAACGAATGTTTTGGTCTCGACCGACTGGAAAAGGGGATCGAGACGCTCGCTCGCACCATCCAGAATCTCGCGAGGGCGAAATGACAGCCCTGACCCGCGCGCTCCACTCCCTCTGGCAACGCAATGAAGAAGAGGCACTGCTCAGCCCCTTTTGGCTCCTCCTCGGCCCCGCATCGCTCTCCCTCTCGCTCATCCTCGCCACCACGGCGCACCACTACGACCTCATCGCCGTCGGCATCTTTGGCCTCATCGCCTCTTCGCTTGGACTCCGCCGCGTCCTCTACGCGCTCCTCCTCCTCGCCCTCGCCGCGCCGATCGGCCACTTCCTCCACGCCGATGCTCACCTGTGGCGCCTCGGCCTCGAATGCTCCATCGGCTGCGCCTTCCTCGTCACAGCCCTCGCCATCGAGCAAGGCGATCTCTACGTTGCTCAACTCCGCACCCAGCTCGACATGCGCGAGTCCACCCTCCAAACGACCCAAGAAGAGCTCACCGCCCGCCTCATCAGCCTCCAAGAGCGGCTCGACCGGACGCAACAAGAGCTCCATGAGACCGAAACGGAAAAGTCGTCCATCCTCACCCTCAATGAAGTGATCCGACAGACCGCCGCCTACGAGTCAGCCGAGCTCGAAAAACTGCGCGCCGCGCCCCTTACCACACAGCGCGTCTTAGATCTCGAAGAACAAGTTGCACACCTCCAGGCGAAACAGCAAGAGCTCGCCGGTTCCGCCGCTGCACTGCGCGAGTTGCGCAAGCAATTCGACGACCGCGGCAGCACCCTCCACAAAGCGCGCGTCGAGCTCTTCCACGCCGAGACAGCGCTCGAAGGGCTCCACCGCAAGCAAGAACTCGCCGCCCTCGAGCCCAACCCAGCTGAGCTTCACCTCGCCCGCGATCTTGCCACACTCGACACCGAGCGGACTCAACTGACCGAGGAGAATCAACTGCTTCTCGACCTCGTGACCGACCTTCTCGCCACACCCCCTCGGAAAAAAAAAGTCATGAAGAAGAGCGCGCCGGACCTGCCGTTCTAAACAAACTGCTCGAACAGCGGCTGACCACGCGGATCGAAGTCCTCGACGCCGTCAAACAGAAGCTTAAATTGCGCGAGCACCGTTAGAGATTTGTCAGGACTTCACATCCCGTATCCGTAATCAAGAGGGTGTGCTCCCACTGCGCGCTCGGTTTGCCGTCCCGCGTGCGCACCGTCCACCCGTCTCGCGCATCGAGCACCCCTTCGCGCACACCGGCGTTGATCATCGGCTCAATTGTAAACGTCATCCCCGGTGCCATCTCGATCCAGATGTCATTATAGTGGTGCGGGATCTCTGGCGGCTCGTGGAACAGCACACCCACCCCGTGGCCCACAAACTGATTCACCACCGAGCAGTTTTGCGTCCGCGCATATTCTTCAATCGCGTCGCCGATCCGCTTAATCGGCACACCCGGCTTGCACACCGCAATGGCCCGCTTCAAACACTCCAGCGACGTATCCGACACTCGTTGCTTGTCCGGCGCAATGGTGCCGATGTGCACCATCCGCGACGCATCGCCATAGTAGGGCCCCACAATGGCCGACACATCGATATTGCAGATATCCCCCTCTTGCAGTGGACGGTCGTCGGGGATCCCATGGCAAATCACCTCGTTGAGAGAGGTGCAGATCGACTTAGGGTAAGGGGGATCGCCATAGCCCAGAGGCGCAGGCCGGGCCCCGTATTGGGCATGGAGATCGCAGCTCAACCGATCCAGCTCATTTGTCGTAATGCCGGCCTGGGCGGCCTTGCAAAGGGCATCTAGAATCTGGGCCGTAATGCGACAGGCTTCCCGAATCCCCGCAACCTGCTCAGGTGTCTTAAGGAAGATCCCATAGTTCTCTAAGTACTTGCGTGCAAGCAAGTTAGGATTCTTTGTAGGAAAGTGGCATTTCTTCCATTTTTGGCCGCTGCCACACCAGCACGGGTCATTTCTCTCCATAGGATGGAAAGTATATATACCTCTATTGATTAAAAAGTAGCCTTTTGGCGCCGCCCAAAAGGCTATTTTTCAATCAATAGAGGTATACCGCGAGAGTTTTCGCGCTAGCTTAAAGCGCTATCTTTGAACCAAGAGTGGAATACCTTGCTCAATTCTGGATCATCCTTGGATAGAGGGAGATACTTCAATAAATCCTTGAGGCTATCTGCGAGCGGGGACGTATACGGAGCCAACAACGCAAGCAACTCCTCGCACCTCTCCAGAGGCGGGGGAAACTCCAGAAAATAGCGCCACGCCTCGCTCTTACCCAATTGCGCTAACCACCACGCACAGCGTTCATTGGCAAGTTTTACCTTCCCATCACTTGCATGGAGCAACGCAAGAGACGCCGCCCGGAACTCCCCCTTGCAACCCAGGTCATTAAGCTCATACAAGTCACTCAAGCTAAGCCTGTTATAAATAATAAACGCTCTGAGTAGCAGTTCGTGGTGGGGGTTGGGAACAAAACCTGCAGGTAGAGGGATAGGACGGCAGGTATCCGGAGTACAGAAAACGCCTACTGGCTGCCCTATGCACCCTCTAAGAATCAGTTGCCCTTCATGCTCCTGCACTTGGGCAATGGCTTCACGAGACGCCACAATCGAGCGACCTGTACAACTGGCAAGATGGGGCGCCGCCTCAAGTCCTAAATAGCAGGAAAGAAGCACCGTGTGAGCTGCCTGGCGAATAGCCGCAATCGCCCGTTTGCTCAGTTGCGTCAGATCCACCTCCTTATCACGAGATATTTGCAGAATCTTCCCATCAGGAGACCCATGTCCCATCAACACCAACGTTCCTAAGCGATCAATCTCCTGTGAACGGAGCAATGCCCCCTCAAAATCCTCGTCCACCACCTGGTCCATCGTGATTACATACCGTTGGCTCAAGGCTCGTAAAGTCTCGATATTTAAATAAGACTGTGGACTAAAAAAATAGTTGTCATCGCATGCAGGCCAAATGAGATGCAGTCGATGCGCAGAGGGATGCGCCTCATTGTTAGCCTCAATGAATGCCCTTGTAGAGCGGTCCAAAGGAACCGCAAAAAAAGGTTCTCTAGCCCGCTTGCCCAAAGCCGATGTCATAGGGTTCTATTATACAT
>CAYGOG010000032.1:0-8995 GCA_964351415.1 uncultured bacterium
GGGGCAGCGGGGGCGAAGCCCCGACTGCGAGCACTGCGCAGCAAAGAGGGACGCGCAGCGGCCCTCTGCGGAGCAGCCGACGGGTTTTTCTGACAAAGCAAAATCGATCCGACCAAGGAGCGGTGCTGTGTTCCACACAGCCCCTCCGCAGAAGGGGCGATTTGGCACAGTCAGAAAAAGCCTTTGCAGGGGCAGCTGGGGACGCAGTCCCCGACTGCCTATGGAAAACCCACTCTCTCTTCTCTCCTATCTCTTACTTCTTATTTCTTTATTGGTCGTATTTGTTTTCGAAGGCAGGGTCGTATTTATAGATCTTGCCGTTCTCCTCGATCGTGCGATAGACCCACTCCTCGTCGTTCTCCCGCAAGAGCCGGTCACACCCCATCACAAACCCCCGAAAGAAACCATAGCGACTCATCGCCTGCTTCATGTACTGCGAGGATGAGGGCCGGTAGGCCGACCGAGGACCGTCGATCGGCGAGATGATGTTTTGATGGAACCAAATCACAGCATTTGCGATGCGGACACCGACAGACGGCGCTTGCTCTTCGATGGGGGGAGAGGGAGGACGCACATCGGTATCTTTCCCCCACGGCTCCTCGTAGATCGCGACGCTAAAAAGAATGGCGAAGCATAAGAGCCGGGAAGAGGCAGTTGTCATTGAGGGTGCGCGTCGCCTCTTGCTCATAGATCCTCTCATTGTAGTACTTCGCCTCTTCGCCCGCTCCATAGATCCCGCCAAAGTACCACCCCGCCTCAAATGAGCTCGTAATGATCCCAGCAGGCAAGTTGCCGCGACGGAAAAATTCCACAGCCGCTGCGATGAACAGGCCGTTTAAGATAAAGGCTGTGACGGCAGAGCGCTTCTGCCCAATGTAGAGGTAGCCGAGCCCCGGAATGGTGTTGAGCGTCTGCGCTGCGGCGACCGATTTTTTTTTTGCGTAGTAGTTGTCGAGCACCGGATCGAGGTAGTTGGGCTGCTCTAAGGTATTTGCGATGCACTCGATCTCGTCGATATCCCCCTCGCGTAGCGCAATGGAGACGCGCAGCCGCTCGGCCGTTTCGGGGAAGTTGGCTTGGATGAGTTCGTAGATCCGCTGCTCTTTCTCGGGAACACACAGCTCGCGGTACGATTCGTAGAGGACGAGGAGCAGGTCGTGATAAGCGGGAAATGTCTTGTCGACGTTGGCGAGCTCCGATTGCTCAAACTCGTTCACCGTGTCACAGTACTTGTTGGAGAGGAAGTAGCACAGCAGGATGTCGTACTGCGACTCGAGGCGCCGCTCGTTGTCCTTCGGCGTGAGGATCACGGCGCGCTTAAAGGTGGAGATCGCGCGGTAGAGGTCGAGCTGCGCGGCAAACGCCTTGCCGATGATCATCTCCCGCCCCCAATCCTCGCCCCGTTCGATCGGCGAAAGGGGAGTAAACGCGCTGTCTAAGCATTTAAATCGTTGCTCCTGAACACAATAGGACATTTTCGGTTCGAGGGTGTCAGGGACGCGATAACAAGAGGCGAGCAAGAGGAAAAGCAACAGATAGCGCTTATTCATCGTCGATCGTCTTAATTGTCTCCATGCTTTCGTCGAAGTTGTGTTGCAGGAAGGGGGTGCTCATCTGATCGCGGAAGAACTCTTCCTGTTCTTTCGAAATGCGCTGGATGTCGTCGAGCGAATTGATGATGTGGGGCCGCATGAAGATCACAATGGTGTTGTCTTCATCGAGCGTGTTGTTCTGCGAGAAGGCGGCGCCGAGGAGTGGAAGGCCGCCGAGGCAGGGGAGGCCCGATTTATTCTTATCCATCGAGTTGTTCACAAATCCGGAGAGGATGAGGAAGTTATTATCAGGGACGTGCACCGTTGTGTCGAGTGTTATTTGCGTGGTGGTCAAAGCGGTTGCTGTAGACTGGTTAGCGGTGAAGGACACGGTCGTGCCGTTGTTGGATCCCACAAGCGTCGATTGGTTGAGCGAGATGTCGAGCGTGACGACATCGGAGTTGCCGAGCACGGGGGTAATGGTGAGGGTGATGCCGATGTTGCGGTATTCGATGTTCGCGGTGTTCATGGTGTTCACTTGCGTGTTTTGCACAAACGATCCGATGAACGGGACGTTTTGCCCCACGAAGACGCTGGCCTGTTTCCCATCCTGCGCGATGATTTTCGGCGTCATGAGGATGGTGGTTTCCTCTTCGAGTGTGAGCGCTTGGAGGAGCGAGCCGAAGTTAAAGAAGGTTGAACCGTTGTGCTTCACCACTTGGCCGATGATCCCGAAGTCGAAGTTCCCGTTCAAGGGAATCATTTTGGCTGTCGGGGTCGTTGTGTTGGTGAGGTTTTGCATGCTCGTCGTGAATTGGTCGGCCGTCGAGGTATTGTCGCCGGCGGCGGCAGTGGTACCGGGGAGGCTGTTGTTTGTCCCGACTGCAAACTTATTCCGATATTGCCCGTTGCCCGCCCAGTCGAGGCCAAAGGCGAGCGAGTTGGTGAGGTTGGTTTGGATCATCAAGACTTCGATGAACACCTGTTTGAGCGGGATGTCGAGGTTCTTGATGAGCTCGCGGAGGCGGGTGAGGGTCTCCTGATCGCCTGTGCAGAGGAGCGAGTTGGTGACTTGGATCCACTGGAGCGTGTTGATCGAGTTGAGCAGGTTTTGGTTGACCTGCACATTCGATGCGGTAAGGTCGTGCGCGACCTGGCGCAGCGCATTTTGAAGCTCGTCCCCTTTGTGGAACTGCAGCTTGTAGACGAGGAAGCTGGTGTTGTCGATCGCCTGGATGCTCGGCGGAGTGGACCCCTCGGGCAGGTTCGAGGAGATGTCGAACTGCGAGAGGAGCGCTTTGACTTTGCCGAGCGAGACGGTGTCGCCGGAGAAGACGATCGACTGCGACTTGTCGACAATCCGCATCGATTCGATGGTGCGGTAGAGCGATGGGTCGGAGAGGCCGCTCGCCTGGAGCTGGGAGGCGAAGTCCTGCATCATCTTCTCGAGATCGAGCGGCGCGACGGAAACCGGCTTGTAGACGAAGAATTCGGTTGCGAGGTTGACAGCATCGGTCTGTTTGGGGCCGAGGCTGGGGACGTCAAATTTATCGACGAGCGCCTGCACGCGGACGAGCACCTCTTGCGGACCTGTGAACATCAGCGAGTTGGTCTCGGGGATGTACTTCATCGTCTGCAGGGCGGCGAGAAATTCTTTGTCCCCCCCGCCTGTCTTTTTGAGGTCGGCTGTGACCCCTTTCAGAGAAGCGGTGATGTGGGGGCCGGTCGCGAACTGGAGCTTGTAGATTAAGAAGGTGGACTGGCCGATCTGTTGGATGCCGATTTTCTGGTTGGGGGAATCGGCCGTTTGCAAAATCACCTGCACTTTGGCAATCGCGTCGGGAGGCCCCGCAAAGATGAGCGAGCCGGTCGATTCGGCGATCTTGGCCGAGTCGAGGGTCGACAGGAGGGCGGGATCGGCGAGCTCCGCTTTGCGAAACGAGGCGGCTAAATCGCGGATCGCCTGTAGCAACAGCGGGGCGGTGAGGTGTTGCGGCTTATAGAGGAAGAAGTTGCTCCGCGACTGCGCGCCCACGTTGGGGCGGTCGAAGTTGGCGATGAGCTCTTTTGCCTTTTCGATCGATTTGGGATCGCCATGGAGGACGAGAGAGTTGGTGTCTTTCACCCACTTCATGTCGTCGATCACCTTGATCAGCGGCGTATCGCGCACCGACGATTTCTTCATCGAGGAGGCCACTTCATCGAGCTGCTCTTCGATGTAGCTCCCCGAGGCGTATTGGAGCTGGTAGACGGAGTAGGTGGGGCCGAGTTGCATCGGCTGGTCGAACGAGGTGAGGAGATCGCGCAACCGGTCGAGGCTCGCCTGCGTCCCTTGGAACATGTACGAGCTGGAGGGGTCGATCCATTTGGCCGAGCGGATTGTCTCGATCAGGTCAGCATCTTGCCGCTTATTGAGGTTGCCCCCCAGTTGCTGCAGATAGGTGTCGAGGCTCTCTTTCGAGGCGTTTGTCGGCGAGAAGAGCATGAAGTTCTTCTGATTGCCGTGGCTTGCGCTATCGAGCGAGGCGATCACCTCTTCGAGGCGGCGCAGCGAGACCGCATCGCCGGTGAAGAGGAGCGAGTTGGTCGACTTTACCCATTTCATGCTGTCGACCGTGCGCAAAAAGGCGGGATCCGCAAGGCCCGACGTCTTCAGGTTTTGCGCTGTGTCGCGGATCGACTGGGAGAGGAGCTCGCCGCTGATATTCTGGGGCTTGTAAATAAAAAATTGACTGCTCAGCGGGCTGTCGGTGTCAAATGTATTGAGGAGCGTTTGCAGACGGCTGAGGACTTCATTGGGGCCGGTGAACATCAGCGAGTTGGACTCGGGGATGTACTTCATCGAGGCGATGGCTTCGCGGAGGCTGCTCTCGGCGGGAGAGTTCGCCAGCCCCTCGGAGAAATTGTTCAGGCTGTTGACGATCTGATCTTTCGACGTCTTTTGGATGGGGTAGAGGAGGAATCCAGCCGATTTTGCCCCCTTGGGAAGTGCATCCGCCGTATTGAGCAGCTCTTGCACTTGTGGGAACGTGGAGGGGTCGCCCGAAAAGAGGAGGCTGTTGGTCGACGGGTTGATCTCGACGCTCCGGAGCGTCTTCAGCAGGGGCTCTTCGGAGCCTTGTGTCTTGGCGAGGTTGCTCGCGATCTCGCGCAGAGAGAGCTCCACTTCGGCGGCCGATTTATTTTGCGGTTTGTAGACAAAGAACGAGATCCCCTCTTGCGGCGTCGGCGCGTCGAGGGCGGTGAGGAACTCCTGCACCTTTTCCAGCGATTGGGGACCGCCGACCAACATGAGCGAGTTGGTCTCTTTGATCCAGCGCACCGAGTCGATCGTCTCGAGGAGGTCCGGTTCCGCTGCGCCGGTCGACTCGAGCGAGTCGGCGATGTTTTGGAGTCCCTTCATCACCTCTTCGCCGTTGCGGTGGCGCAGCTTGTAGATGAAGATATTCTCATTGAGCAGGCGCCGCTCGGCGACGGCGGAGCGCTTGGGCGGAGTGTCGAGGCCGGTGAGCACTTCGATCGCCTTTTGCGACAGCTCGGGCGTCGAGACGATGTAGACCGCATTGGCTAGCTCTTGCGGCACCATGAGGAAGGGATTCCCCTGCGCAATCGGCCCCATGATTTGGGCCGCGATCCCAATTAAGTACTCGGGCGAATTGGATTTGGTTTGATACGAGCTAATCTGGAATGGCGTCTGCGGCGCATCGACGTTTTCGATCAGCTGCGCCACTTTGTCCACGTTGAGCCGCACATCGGTGATGATGAGCTGTCGCGTCTCGGGGAGCGATTCGATGATCGCCTCGGACGAGATCATCGGGCGGATGATCGCGGCGATCGAGTCGGTCCGCGTATTCTTCAATCGAAAAATGCGGGTGACGATTCCCGCCTGCGTCGACTGGCTGGGATCGGTGATCAACGTCGGGATTTGCTTGACGTCGGGACTCTTGTGAATCACCAAATTATTGCCCTGCTCGAGCAAACTCAACCCGTGAATGCGGAGGATCTGCAACAGGGTCGCCATCACGTTTTCAGCTGTGGCAGGGGCGTCGGAGACTACGGTGACGGTGAACGGCAAGTCCTCTTCGTTGAACAAGAAGTTCACGTTGCAGACCTTGCTGGCGAACTTTAAATACTCGACAAGAGAAACTTGCGTGTAGTTAATCGTGTATCCATCAGGCGTGGGTGGATCGGCAGCGCGAAGGGGCGCTGCTGCGAGAGAGAACAACACAGATAGAGCTAGATAACGCCTCATGCGAAGGGATATTCCTGATCCGAATCGTACGAGACGAGGCCAATTACTGCAATGCGAGAAGATTTTTAATATTGCGCATGTAATTTTAAAAGACGCGATGGAGGGTGGCGACGGGGGAAGGCGCCAATGTTTGGTACAGGATGTTTGCCTGCGGTTGCGCGGAGAGCAGGCGGTGCTCGACGAGGAGTTGTTGAGGCGAGGTGCGGTGCGATGTGAAGATCAGTTGGTCGCCCCCTTTCCACGCATCGACAAACTCGAGAAAATCGGGGCCGCCGCTGGGGCCGAGAGCGGTGTTTGTCGTTTCGAGGCGATGCGGTTCGGATGCGCCTTCGGGCAAATGCCAGACAGAGGTGCTGCCGGCGCCGACGAAGATCAGCTGATCGCGGTCGGGGACAAGGGTGAGAAGCGCTAGGGTGTACGACTCGTGCCCCTCTTTGAGGGCGTGTTGTAAAGCCAGGGCGAGATCGCGCGGATGGCATTGTTTCTTGTCGGGGGGATACACAAGCGAGATCAGGGCATGGACAAGCGGGCGGAGCGGCTGCGCTGGCTCGGCCCACAGCGCCATGAGGCGGTTGTCGGGGAGGCGGAAAAAATCGAGGTAGGCGCCACAAGGGGCGTCAGGGGAGGCGAGGCCCACTTCCACTTGGGGCCAGTTGGGCCCTTTGCGCGGGAAGGCGGAGCGCGGCTCGGGGGGTGGCGTGAGGAGCGCGAGCAGTTCGGTCGCCGAGGCAAACCGGTCTTTCGGATGGGGCATGAGGCACTGCTCGAGCGCCGGATGGAGAGGGCCCTGGATCAACTCGGCGGCGATCAGCGCGAGCGAGTAGAGGTCAGAGGCGGGTGTCGCTGCCGTCGGGTTGTCGCGGATTTCGGGCGCCATGTAGGCGGGGGTGCCGAGGCCGCGCGATTTTTCGCCGACTTTCCGCGCTAGGCCAAAGTCGATGAGCTTGATGTCGCCCCGCTCGGTGATGAGCAGATTTTCGGGCTTTAGATCGCCGTGAATCAGGCCGCGCCCATGCAAGTAGGAGAGGGCGCTTGTCATCTGCCGGATGAGATCGAGGGCGTACCGGTTATTGAGGGCGCGCCGCTCGATGACGGTGCGCAGGGAGAGGCCCGGAATGTACTCAAATGAGATCCAGCGGCCCCGCTCCCACTTGCCGTGGCTGATCGGCGTCACAATGTGCGGGTGGCGTACGTCGGTGAGCGCCGTGAATTCGCCCCCTTCAAACGGGAGCACTTTGAGCGCGACGACGGGGCCCTCTTCGAGAGGGGCAGCGAGGTAGAGAACGCCCATGCCCCCTTCGCCGATTTGCAACAGCGGGCGGTAGGGTCCGATGCGCTTGGGGAGCGGGCCTGTCAGTGGACGGCTTAAGTTAGGCAGGGTTTTCAGCTTATGGAAGTCGCCATCCATTTCTTACACCAACTGCAGGCAGGGGAGTTCTCCGAGGTAGAGGAGCTGCCCGCGCGCCACTTCTTCTCCTTCATGCCGAATCGAAAAAATCGATTCTTCGGAGAGGGGCACTGCAATCGAGGGCTCCTGCAGCTGATGCAGCGGAAGTGAAAACCGCTCCGACTCCACCTGCAACCCCGCAAGGTCCACAAAGGGCTGTTCAAGCAGATCGGCCCGCTCTTTGCCCAACTTAACCGCGGAGACAGGATGGCCTCCCACGAGGAGCATCGCCTCGCCGAGATCGTGGCGCGGATCCCAGGCACCTGCCGGCAATAAAATCGCATCGCCGGGGCGCGCCGCTTGCAGCGCCTCAAGCGAGAGGGACAGCGTCCCGATCCGAATCGAAGTGGGGACATCAAATGAGGCGGGGAGGCGCGCCGCAAGGGAGTACTCCCCTTCGCCTTGGCTCCACACCTCGTGGAACGCCTCGCTCAGCGCAATGCGTCCGACACACTCGGTCTCTTGGAAATGGATCGTCAAGTCGATCGCATAGGTGCGCCCCGACAGCTCCTCATCGGAGAAGGCGATCGGCAGCTTCATCGCATGGGTAATTTCGAGCGCAAGAAAGCGGAGAAACCCCTCCTGAAACCCCTCTGAGAGAGTCGATTTTTTGACCGCTTGCTGCGCCACCAACCAGGCGGCGCATTTCGCCACGTCGGCGCGGCTCATCACCCAAGCTGCGCGCCCCGGTTTTCCCGGGATGTCAAAGGGGAGAACAAGTGGCTTGCGCCCCATTTGCGCCGTGGGAGTGGCGTGCCACCCTTCCGCGCTTTGCCGCACTTCGATCTGCAGCTGCAATTTGTCGCTTACGAGGCGCCCTTGCTCCACCCAGTCAATCCTAGAAACAGGCGGCAAATCGGGCAGTGCGCGGAGCGCGTGGTCGAGCCGCTTTTGGAGGGAGGTCATTGCAGATCGCCTCCCTTATCGCCGCGCTCTTTGCGCCGGAAGAGGGGGCGGTCCGTTTTGTACTCCGCCTCGAGACGCCCCACCCGGAACTTAAAATTGGCGCGGGTAAAGGCCGCTTGCAGAGAGGAGATGTTGTTTTGAAACTTCGCCACTGCCTCGGGCGATCCACTCAAGCGGATGTTGAGCGAGTCGGGCGCTGTCGCATATTTTTCAATGGTGATCGTGCTGCCGTAAAAGACCGACGAGCGGAACCCTTCCGCATTCAACAACACCTCGGTGCGGGAAATGCCGGGGGGCGAGGTCATCACCATGATGCTGCCCACCATTTGGTAGAACAGCGGGGCGATTGCGGGATCTAAGTAAGGCGCGACCCGCTGCACGGCGGCTTGCGCCAGATCGGCGATCGGCGGGGGCAGAGGGGTGGAGGCCGGCGCAGAGACAGATTCTGTTTCGGAGGGGGCCTTCCCTTTTTTCTTGCTGTTTTCCGGCTCGATTACAGGTTGCCAGGGCATTTCGCGGGGCTCTTCCTCGCGCCGCTGCACCGATTTTCCCTTCTTGCCCCCATGCGCCGCGGGAGGCGAAGAAGCCGCCGGGCTCCACGGCTGTTCCGAAGGGGAACGCGAGGTCACAGGACCCTGTTCTTCTTCGTGTTTTTCTTTCGCGCGCGCCACCCACTTAGGCTCCTCCAACGGGGGCGGCAGCACAGCTTCGTCCGATTCGGTCTTTTTTTGAGGCACCGCGGGGCCAGCCGACGCCGCGCCCTTCTTCGCTTGGGCAGTTGTGGGGGGGATCGACTCTTTTCCCTTTTTCCCTTTCGCAGGGGTTACAGAGGCCTGTTGCGGAGCGACAGAGGTGGGT
>CAYGOG010000033.1:0-5506 GCA_964351415.1 uncultured bacterium
CGAACGAAAGGATCACGGGCACCGCGGCGCGGGGCGTTGCGAGGAGGGAGCGGATGCTGGGGCGCACTTGGTCTGAAAAGCGGAGGAGGTAGCCATGAGGGCCGATGGCGAGCGAGACGCGGATGGGGGCGCCGGGGGTGGCGAGCGCCGATTCGAGGGCCGCGCGGGCGGTGGGGGAGAGGAGCTCGGAGACAAAAGGGACAGTGCCGATGCGCACCTGTTGCCCTTGGTAGGTGGCGCGGAGGCCTGTGCCCGGGATTTGCTCAAATTGCTCGATGGGCGGAAGAGGGGAGGGGGCGGCCCGCTCCAGGGCTGCGGCGATGGGATGGACGACGTGCCGTTCGAGGGCGGTGGCGACGGCGAGCGCTTCATCGGGGGAAAGGCCGTTTGTTTGGAGCGGCAAGATCGTATCGAGTTTGAGCTCGCCAGTTGTGAGCGTGCCCGTTTTGTCGAATGCAATTTGGCGCACCGTGGCGAGCGCGTCGAGGATGGTGCCCCCTTTGACGAGCACGCCCGATCGGGCGCAGGCGCTTAAGCTGCTTAAGTAGGCGGTCGGCGTTGCGATGATGAGCGCGCAGGGCGAGGCGGCGATCAGGAAGGCAAGCGCGCGGTAGACGCCGCTTTCCCACGAGAGGCCAAATACGAGGGGAAGCGCGAGTGCAAAGGCAAAGGTGAGCGAGATGATCGAGGTCGCGTACACTTTGCCAAAGCGATCGAGCCACTGTTCGAGGCGCGGCTTGGCCTCAGAGGCCTCTGCGATGAGTTTGATGATGCGGCTGAGCGTGGAGTCGGCGTTGGTGCGGCGCACTTCGACGTGGAGCGCAGCATCGAGGTTGCGGCCGCCGGCGGGCACCTCGTCGCCGACGGTGCGGGTGACGGGGAGCGTTTCGCCTGTCAGGTGCACGAGGTTAAGGCTCGAGCGCCCCTGCCGCACAATGCCGTCGAGCGGAATCAGCTCGCCCGCTTTGACGAGCACATGGGTGCCAATGGCAATTTCGCGCACGGCGCGCTCCACAATGGCGCCGTCGGGCTCCACCGTCAGGGCAAATTTCGGCGCGAGGTTGTTTAAGTTGTGCAGCGCGCCGCGCGCCTTTGTCTGCACGAGGTGCTCGAGCGCCGCGGAGAGCTCAAACAGCACGAGCAAGAGCGCCCCCTCCAAGCCGCTGTCGATGCCGAGCGCGACAAACGCCGCCACCGTCATCAACACGTCGATGTTGATCTCCAAGTTGCGCAAGTCGTCGAGCGCCGCAATCACCGCAGGAGTGCCTGCGAGAAAAAACGAAAATGCCAGCGTCAGGTGAGAGACTTGTGGATGCGTCCACTGAAAGGCAAACGCCAACACTAAAAAGCCGGCCGCTGTGAGCGCGCTTTTCAGATCGAGACTCTCGCCCCAAGAGCGCGAGCGGCGCGTCAAAAAGGGGCTGATGCTCTCCTGTTGCCCCGAGGCGAAAAACTCGTCAAATAGATAGGGCGACGCCATGGAGCACCTTCCCCGCAATGAGCGCGAGAGTGGCAACTGCGCAGTTCCAGATAACGGCGGGGATCACCCGATTGCCCGATGTGCGCGCAGCCAAAGCCGCCGCAAGGCCGATCAGCGCAAACGGCGCATAGGGCGACGGCGCAAAGATCAGTCCGCAGGCGATTAGGACGCCAATGCCCGCACCGGCGGCTTGTTTCAGCGGGTGCTCGAGCGATTCGATTGTGAGACCGAGCTCCTCTTGCAGCATCACCATGAGCAGGCGATTGTCATCGGCCATCAGCACTTCCACCGCCTCGTCGAGCAATTTCCCCTTAAACCCCTTCGCCGCATAGAGGGCGCGCAATTCCTCTTTTTCTTGGGGCCGATGGTGCTCGATCTCGTACCGCTCCTCTTCAATCAGCCGGTGCATCCGCTCGAGCCGCGCCCACCCCAAAATCGCGCTCCGCCCCACCTTCCAGAGCCCCCAACCCGCCAGCACCGGTATAAGCGCGACTCCTTGTAGCAGAAGGATTAAGAACGCAGTCTCTTGGGCGGCCGCACAGGCGGCGCTGAGGGAGCCGGAGATCTCCACCCCGTGGATCTCGGCCGAGGCGGCTAGTCCCTTCAGGCGGGCATCTTTGAGGTGTTCTAGGGGGTCTTTCCCCTCAAAATGGTCGCTCACAGACCCTCGGTGACGGCAGCCTTCAGCAGCTGCCCTAAAGCCCTCATATCGGCCAAGGAGCCGGTCTCGCGGATCGAGTGCATCGCCCACAGCCCCACCCCTAAATCGACCGTTTTGATCCCCAATCCGGCCGCCATAATAGGTCCCACGGTGCTGCCACCCGGAATATCGGACCGATTGGCGCCCACCTGAAGTAAAATTTTGACTTGGTCGGCCAATTTAGCAAGCGGCGCCATGGAGAGGGCGCTCGTGGCGTATTTCATCTGGCCGGAGAACTTCACCGCCACGCCCGCTCCCATCCGGGGGGCGTTTTCGGCGTCGTACTTGTCGGCATAATTGGGGTGATAGGCGTGCGTCACATCGCACGACAGCACCGTCGAGCGCGCTTTCAGCGGGAAAAGAGCTTCGCGGCTCCCCACAATGCGCTCCAACGTCTCGAGCAAGAACGCCGAGTCGGCGCCCGTCGAGGTCTCGGAGCCCACCTCTTCGTGATCCCAGAATGCCGCCAGCGGCAAAAGCCCTTTCGCCGGCTTCGCCTCAATTAGCGCTTGCAAACACGGATATGCCGTGATCAAATTGTCCAGCCGATATGCTGCAATCCGATCTTCGGCCAATTTTGCCGGCTTTTCAGCGGGCACGAGCAACAGATCAAAGCTCAAATACGCGCCCAACCGATCGCCGATCTTGGCAATGGGGCGCATGTGGTCTTGCTTGTGCAACTTCAACCCGTCGTCGTTGACCGCTTTGTTGAGGTGGATCGCCACATTGGGGATCGTGATCCGCTCCTCGAACTGCACCAATTCTTGCTTGCCGTCGCGTCGGATAATCCGTCCGGCCACATGCAGATCCCGATCGAGCCAAGTCGCCATCAGAGGACCGCCGTACAACTCGGTGCCCAGCACCCACATCTTGTCGGCCTCCACATCGGGGTGCGGCTTCAACCTCAGGGCGGGGGAGTCGATGTGGGTGGCGAGCACCAGGGCTTTTTCGATCCCCTCATGCGGCATCCGAAAGGCAAGCACCGCCGCGCCCTCGCGGGCGACGAAATAGCTCCGCCCCTTTTCTAAACGCCATACCTCGCGCTCATCCAGCCGCTCAAAACCCGCTTTCTGCAATCGGCTGCACACCTCAGCCGATGCATGCCAAATGGTTGAAGACTGTTCGAGGAAGGAAATGAAATCATCCATGGAGTATATCCTCTTCCTGCCGAAGTAATTTAGATGCCGAATAAAAAAATAAAAGAAGGGGTCTTCTATAGGCAGTCGGGGGGTGCAACCCCCGACTGCCTATAGAAAACCCATTTTCTTGTTTTTTCATATTAAAGTTTTTTACACATCATCGAGAGACCTAAGAGATATGTACGACCTCTTCTTGTAGATAGCGCTGCAGTGCTTTTGGAACAAGCACCGTCCCATCCCGCTGCTGGTTATTCTCCAACAGGGCGACCATCAGCCGCGAAGTGGCGAGTCCCGATCCGTTGAGCGTGTGCAACAGCTCCGGCTTGCCCCCTTTGCGCCGAAACCGAATTTGCGCGCGCCGCGCTTGGAAGTCGGTGCAGTTCGATACGGACGACACCTCATAATACCGATTTTGCCCCGGCAGCCACACCTCGATATCGATCGTCCGGGCCGCCGCAAACGACATATCGCCGGTGGTCAGCAACATGCTCCGGTAGTGCAGCTCCAGCCCCTCCAGAACCTCTTGCGCGCTTGCCACCATGCCCTCAAAGATCTCATCGCTTGTTTCGGGCGCGCAGAGTGAAAACATCTCCACCTTATTGAATTGGTGCGTCCGAATGAGACCCCGCTCATTCGATCCCGCCGCACCCGCCTCCCGCCTAAAACACGGCGAATAAGCCGTATATTTCAGCGGCAATTGCTCCTCTTCCAAAATCTCATCGGCGTGCAGCCCATTGAGCACACTTTCGGAGGTCGGAATCAGATACAAATCGAAATGATCATCTCCCAGCTTAAAGAACTGCCCCTCAAACTTGGGCAATTGGCCGGCCCAGAACATCACCTCGGGTTTTACCAACAAGGGGGGGATAATCTGTAGAAAGCCGTTTTTTCGCTGTACATCCAGCATATAATTGAGCAACGCCCATTCCAGCCGCGCGCCCATGCCTCGATAAAGGGGCCAGTTGGACCCCGACACCTTGGCGGCTCGGCCGAAGTCAAACAGCTTCAGCTTCTCATTTAACTCAACGTGATTTTTAAAGGGGAAATCGAAGACACGCTTCTCGCCCCACGTCCGCACGCATACATTGTCCTTGGGACTGGGACTGACCGGCACATCATCCATCGGCACGTTGGGCAAATGGCCCAAGAGCTCATGCATCTGCCGCTCTAACGCCGCCACCTCATGGTCGCGGGTCTGAATCCGGTCGCCTAAGTGACCGACATCCAACATCAGGGCTTCAACGGCTTCGCCCTTCCGTTTTTTTTCGCCGATTTCTTTGGAAGCACCATTTCTCTTGGCCTTCAGCTCCTCGACCTCGGTCTTGAGGGCTCTGACGCGCGCATCGAGCTCGACAATAGGGGAGAGAGAAATCCCCTCCACTTTAGTCCTCAATTTCGCTTCAAGGGCAAGGGGATCCTTGCGGATCTCTCTGAGGTCAATCATACACGCTCCTAAACCTAATAAGAATAGGAGCGGCAGACCTCAAAAGTCAACAATGGATAACAAAAAAACCTCTGTTTGAAAACAGAGGTTTACTGCCGCGCCTAGCAATGCAAGAGCGACTCTTTTCCCAGTTGTTCCTTTTACTCTAATGTGATGGGAGCTGCCACTGCGTTACGAGCTGCTATTGTTTCTACTTCTCCCATAGGTGTGAGCGTTACTCGCTCTGGAGTAAGAGGTCGCGGCTTTGATGCGCGAAAGCTGAGGCTAGCAAAGCAGCTGCTCACCGCGGCGCGGATTCGATTGTAGAGATCGGAAACTTTTGTGAGTATCCCTGAGAATGTCTCACTAATCTTAGTTTTAATTGCTGATAGTTTCATTGTTTGTATCCTTTTGGTTAGTGGCTTGTATTATGTTCTAGAGTTAATTAAATTGGCATTGAAAAAAGATGATTGTCTAGAAAGGGAAAACTTTTGTTGATATTTCCCAGATTGGATCGGCTGCCTTATGGAATGGGGGCGTCCCGAATGGGGCCCTGCCGCATCCGCCTCTCGCCTAAAACATGGCGAGTAAGCGGTATACGGGGAGCGGCAGACCTCAAAAGTCAACGTGCCTTATTAGAACGGGCGGGTATAGTAGGCAGCGAGAACTCCAGCAGGGATTGCGAAGACTGCCAATACATTAATGGCTGCAGCAACAACTGCTCGTCTAGAACAACCTGTTCTAGTTCTTGCAGGAGCTTCTAC
>CAYGOG010000033.1:5606-7945 GCA_964351415.1 uncultured bacterium
TTGTGCTGCAGGAACTTCTACTTGTGCTGCAGGAACTTCTACTTGTGCTGCAGGAACTTCTACTTGTGCTGCAGGAGCTTCTACTTGTGCTGCAGGAGCTTCTACTACTGCTGCAGGAGCTGCTTCTACTTCTAATTTCTCGACTCGACCTTCAAGAGTTTTCGGCTCTGTTTTGCGGAAGCTGACGTTAGTAAAGAAATTGCTAACCGCATTGCGGATTCGAGTGAAGAGCTCGGAGAGTTTTGAGAACATCTCAGAGAACGTATCTTTAATTTTAGTTTTAACTGCTGACAGTTTCATGATTGGATCCTTTTTGTTGCTTGCAAGTATTATGCGCTATTTTTGATTAAATTATCATGGAAAAAGAATGATTATTTAGAGAGGAAAAGCTTTCGTTGATACTCCCCCGATTGGATCGGCCTCTTGCTCTTAGGGTGGTTCTTTGCTATATTGAACCACTACTTGTGAGCGTGCATGAAAGAGTCCTTCCCCCAAGCTAAAACCCCCCTTCTATTGCGGTACCACCGACTGATGGACGCATTTGCCAAATCGGACGATGAAAGGGATTTCTATCTAGATAAGGCTGAAGGGTTTATGGTGTATGCCGACCTGGATAAACCCACTGAAGAACTCGAGGCTCTCGATCGGGAAATCAAAGCCCATACCGATCGCTACTCGCTTCTTCCCAAAATGACCTTCTATGAAATTAAAAAATTCATGGAGGGATTTATCCAAGAAAAAGTGTACGACATCGACACCAAAGAAAAATTATTGGATATCATCCAAGGGCGCGAGGCACGCGAAAATTTTCTGGAGTTCATCTATGACCACCTCACCGAACTCGAGAAATGGCAGCAGTATTACCAAGAGCGCTCCCGTATCCGGATTATCGAGTGGTTGCGGACGCACAACATTCAGTTTGTCTTCGAGGAAGATCTCGACCTGCCGCGCCTTGCCATGGAAAAGGTGAAGCGCACTCTCTTTGACACCAAAGTACCGAAAGATATCCAGGTGTCGCGCGAGGCTCTGGTCGCCAAGTCTAAAACCTATTACTCCAATGAAGCGCTGAATCCGCGTCCCAAGCGGGGGCGTCCTCCCAAGCAGGTCGCCAAAATCGAGGTGGAGCCGCAGCTTACCGTGGACATCTACACCCAGGTTCCCGCTGCATGCCGCCCCTTCCTCTACATCCCCGATATTGTGAGCGCCGCATCGGTGACCTTCTCGGGCAAATTCGAGACAGAAGAGATGCTCCTCGCCTCGCTGCGCGGCTCGCCCCGCCTCCAAGTCGACGCAAAACTCGAAGCCCTTTCCCAGCGACTCGAATCGCTCCGCCAACTGCAAGCGCGACTTGCGGGCTCCGAGAAAGCCTTTGGCTTCGACACGGCAAAAAAGCCCTTCCAACCCTCTCTCAAGCCGAAGCTCACCAAGCCGGTGCAGGTTCTCCACGAGGAAGAAGAAGCGCCTCGGATGGAGTCTGCGATCGGCGGTATCCTCCCCACCAAAAAGCGGGGACGTCCGCGCAAAGAAGAGCAGGCTCCCGAAGAGTTTGTGGGGCAAAAACGGCGCCGCTTTGCAATTAAGAAAGTGGCTCAAATCAAGACGAAGAAAAAGCCCGAATGATTGCCATAACATCTCTTCAGACAGCCGTCGAGCGAATCTATCTCGCCCGGGTGCTCGATGAGAAGATGTTCAAGCTCGTCCGCCAAAACAAGGGCGGCACCTTTCACCTCTTCACAGGAGGACACGAGCTGATCGGCGTTGTCGCCGGCCTCTCCTTGCGGCCGGGCCACGACTGGGCCCTGCCCTATTACCGCGACCGCGCCTGTGTGCTTGGCCTTGGCTGCCCACCTGTTGAGCTCCTCGCCGCCTTCCTCGCGCGCGAGCTCCCCCACCACTCAGGCGGGCGGATGATGCCCGACCATTTTTCGCACAAAGAGCTGCGCATCCCGTGCCAATCGTCCTGTGTCGGCTCCCAATTTCTCCAAGCTGTCGGCGTCGCCCTCGGCTGCAAGCTCCGCGGCACCGATGAAATCGTCTACGTCTCCGCCGGCGACGGCGCCACCTCGCAAGGGGATTTCCACGAGGCGCTCAACTTCGCCACCCTTCACAACCTCCCCCTCCTGTTCGTCATCCAAGACAACGGCTGGGCCATCTCCGTTCCCACTCGCGAGCAAACTTCCGGCGCCTCGATCGCCCAAATGGCCTCCGGCTATGCCAACCTCTCCATCCACGAGTTTGACGGCACCGACTATCCCGCCACGGCGACCGCACTCGAGCTCGCCACTGCCCGCGCCCGCCGCTCCGAGAGCGGCTGGTTGACCTGGTCGTTACCGACATCG
>CAYGOG010000033.1:7955-8737 GCA_964351415.1 uncultured bacterium
GCCCCGCCTCGGCCCCCACAGCTCCAGCGACGACCCCAAAAAATACAAAGACGAGGCGACTCTCCTCGACGAGGCCGCCCGCGACCCCATCCGCCGCTTCGAGCAGTGGCTCCTCAACGAGGGGCACTACACCGCCTCAGAGCTCGCCGCCATCGCCCAAGCGCAATTCGATCTTGTGGAGCAAGCGACCCTCGCCGCCGAGCAATATCCATTCCCTACCCGCGCCTCCGCTACCACTAAACTATTTGCTCCCTACGATCCCCCCTCCACCCCCTCCGAGCCGGGTGAATCGATCGTCCTCATGGACGCCCTCAACCACGCCCTCGTCGAGGAGATGACCCGCGACCCCGGCGTCGTCGTCTTTGGACAAGACGTCGCCCACGGCAAAGGGGGCGTCTTCGGCATTACCCGCACCCTCACCCACCGCTTTGGCGCTACCCGCTGCTTCAACACCCCGCTCGCCGAGTCCACCATCATGGGCGTCGCGCTCGGCCTCTCGCTCGACGGCTACCACAAGCCCATCCCCGAGATCCAATTTTCAGACTATTCGTGGACCGGCATCAACCAGCTCTTCAACGAGATCGCCTCCTACCATTACCGCTCCAACGGCGAGTGGACCTGTCCTCTCGTCATCCGCATGCCCTCTGGCGGCTATATCCAAGGGGGCCCCTACCACTCGCAATCGATCGAGGCCTACCTCGCCCACACACCCGGCCTCAAAATCGCCTACCCCTCCAACGCAGCCGACGCAAAACGGCTCCTCAAAGCGGCCATCCGCGACC
>CAYGOG010000034.1:0-8703 GCA_964351415.1 uncultured bacterium
GGGCCGCTTCGCGTCCCTCTTTGCTGCGCAGTGCTCGCAGTCGGGAGGCTTCGCCCCCCGCTGCCCCCTCGAAACGACCCTTCGCTTTTGTCATGTAAAGCCGCTTTACAATACGTCTTGTAAATGCAATATTCAGGATTCGTTGCCATCAGAGCGACAGCTAGGAGAACTCTCCTCTTATTCTCTCCCAGTCGGCTGCTCCGCAGAGGGCCGCTTCGCCCCCCGCTGCCCCCTCGAAACGACCCTTCGCTTTTGTCATGTAAAGCGGCTTTACAATGCGTCTTGTAAGTGCAATGTTCAGAATTCGTTGCCATCAGAGGAACTCTCCTCTTATTCTCTCCCAATGGTATAAATCTTCCTATGGAAGCATTACATCGCTGGTTTGCTCGAGTACAGCGCCCTTTCCCGTGGCGCGAGCTCCGCACGCCCTATCGCGTTTGGATCTCAGAGGTGATGCTACAGCAGACTCGCGCGTCGGTCGTCGTCCCCTATTTTGAGCGGTGGATGGCGCTCTTTCCCGATGTGAAAACACTGGCCGGCGCTCCTTTGCTCTCGGTCATCAAAGCGTGGGAAGGACTCGGCTACTACAGCCGCGCCCGCAACCTCCACCGCGCTGCACAGACGATCGCCCTGCAATTTGGCGGTCACCTTCCCTCCACGCGCGACGAGCTGCTCCAAATCCCCGGCATCGGTCCCTACACGGTCGGCGCTCTCCTCGCGTTTGGCTTTCAGCAGCGCGCCGCCGCTGTCGATGGCAACGTGCTGCGGGTCCTCAGCCGCTATTGCCTCATCGAAGATCCGATCGATCTCCCGCGCACCCGCATCGCGATCGAACAGCGCGCGACCGAGTTATTGGATGCGCGGGAGCCATGGATTACGGCGGAGGCGCTGATCGAATTGGGCGCCACCATCTGCACGCCCCAGCCGCGCTGCGATGCATGCCCCCTTTCCTCCACATGTGCCGCGCGTCGGATGAATCGGGTCGACGACCTGCCCCGCAAGCGGCCCCGCGCTGCCATCATCCCACTCACCCGCCAGGCGTGCGTCATCGAAGCGGCAGGATCCGTCCTTTTGCAAAAGGGGACGGCAGGCGTCATGGCCGATCTCTACGAATTTCCCCACTGGGACGGCGCGCGGCTTACCCAGCGGCGCCTCTTGGCTGAGGTGTTGACCCGGTATCGGCTGAACGCCACCTACATCAAGCCACTTCCCCGCCTCACGCACCACTTTACACAGTACAAAGTGCTCCTCCACCCGCACCATCTCGCACTCGCAGCCCCACAAGAGGTCGCCGATTTCACCTGGATTCCGCGGGAAGAGTTAGGTAAACTCCCCTTCTCTTCGGGGCATCGGCGCCTCTTACAAGAATGGTTGGGAAGATGAGAGTTCTCCACACAGAGGCTTCGCGCGGTTGGGGCGGGCAAGAGATCCGTATTTTGCGCGAGTCGCAGGGCCTTCGCGAGCGGGGCCATACTCTTTTCTTTGCTGTCGAAGCGGGGGGAGGTCTCGTCGCGCGTGCGAGAGAGGCCAGATTTCCCGTTCTCGAGTTGCGCTATGCCAAAGCGCATTGGCCGCTCACTCTCTTGCGGCTGATCCGCTTCATCCGCCGCAACCGGATCGAGCTCGTCGTCACCCATTCGTCGCTCGATGGCTGGGTCGGCGGCCTCGCCGCACGCCTTGCGGGCGTCCGGGTGATCCGAGTGCGCCACCTCTCGACGCCGATTCGACCGGGACTCAACAGCCGCGTCCTCTACGGCAAGTTGGCCGATTTCGTCATCACCACGTGCGCGGATGTCGTCCCCCGCATCGTCGCACAGTCGGAGCGCGACCCCGCCACTTGCCGCTCCATCCCCACAGGCGTCGAACCCTTTACAGTGCCGGCTGTAGAGACCCTCGTGTATCGCAAACAGTGGGGTGAGGCACATTTTATCGTCGGCATGGCATGCATGATGCGCTCGTGGAAGGGGATCGACGACTTTCTCGAGGCCGCTCACTCCCTTCGCCACTTGCCCGACCTCAAGTGGGTCATCATCGGCGGCGGACACGAAGAGCGGTATCGCCGCCGCGCGGCCGAGTTAAAACTCGAGGGGATCGTCCACTTCACCGGTCATCTCGACAACCCCTTTCCCGCGATTGCCGCGCTCGACTCGTTTGCGCTCCTCAGCACCGCTCATGAGGGAGTCTCGCAGGCAATTCTGCAGGCGGCTTACTTGCGCCGTCCGCTCATTGCCACGCCCATCGGGGGCCTGCCCGAAGTGTGCCGCCACGAAGAGACGGGGCTTCTGGTGGCCCCCCGCTCACCCGAACAGGTCGCAGCCGCCGTATTGAAGATGAAGCGGGATCCCACACTGCGCAATAAGTGGGGAGATGCCGCGCGCAAATTAGTAGAGCGGGAATTCCTCTTCTCGAAGACGCTCGATCAGATGGAAGCCGTTATGCGTGGTCTGTCTTACTAGGGGTAGAACGGGGCTCTGCACTCGCTTGGCCCTGGCGCGCATAGTAGTGGTAGGAGCTGCCCGCCAAAAGCCCGAGCCCTGCATAGAGGACAAACGGGATGAAGAGGCCGAGCACGATTTTGACCGCCCCGAGTACCATCTGAGTGGACTTTTCCTGTTTTTGGCAGAACAAATAGTAGCGCTTTAAGATTTTGTCAACATGCGTAGGGAAAAGTACGGCCCCGATCATGCCCACAGCCGCGGCAAAGATCGTGAGGCCGGGACCTGTGAAAAAGTGGAATGAACTCGAGATCGCACCGATCGCGATGGCGAGAAGAGTAAACACTTCGGTGGTGTGTTTGCGCGTAAAGCTCTCAATCTCTTCGACCGAGATCCCTTCTTTGAGTTTGTCGGTGAACTTCTTATCCATAATCCCTCTCTCAAGTTGGATTGTAACGTTTTAAAATAATTATTTTCAATCAGTTTTGGGAAATCTTTGTCTTTATTTGTCGGTTTTCCTAAACTCCTCGAATTCAATTATGAATCAAACTTGGGATTCTGCCCGTCGCTTCAGATGGGGACTGTCGTCTATCGCATGCGGGGCTGTTCTAGCGGCGGCTCTGCTGTATCCTTCGCTGCATGGCGAAGAAGCTGTGGCGCTTGCGCCGATCGAGTCCACCGAAGAAGCCCCCGCGGTCTTGCCCGAAATGGCCGCTGTGGCGCCGGAACCCATTGCAGTTGAGGTTCCCGACCTGTCTCAGGCGCTCGCATTTCTCGCCATTCCGCCCCATCCGGACGGCGGAGAGAGTCGCGTGGGAGTGCAGATCAAGGGATCGGGGCAGATTAAGTGGGTCCATCTGCCGGTTCGGATTGGGTTGCGCTATGACGAAGACGGAGAGCTGCGGTTTGCCGATGATGCGACCCGATTCTGGATCGACATCGCATCAGGCGAATATGAGGTCGGGGTGCGCACCGGTATTGAGGGAGGTGAGCGCGAGTGGACGCAAGGGTGGGGCGAAGTGCCCCTGCGAACGCCGCTTCAGTTTGCGGACGGCACTCCTTTTAGAAGCTGGGAAGAGGTGCGGTTTGTCGGAACCGACCTTTTATTGGCCCGCTTTCTCGCTCCCGAGTCATCGCCGCGCTATAGAATCGAGCGGGGCGACCGATCCGTCTGGGAGTTGCGCGCCGGCGATTGCCTCTACTGGAATCAGGGGGATTGGTCGCTTGAAGGGAGCGGCCCTGTGGTGCGGGTGAGAGGCGTGGAGGCAGATCAACTGATTTTGGAGGGATGGGATGGCGAAGGGTATGCGCGCATGGCTCTGCCGCTGCAGACAACTGCAGCGCCGCGGCTGCAAACAGAAGAGCTATTTACCACGGTGCGCATCCGCTCCGATCGACAGCTTAGCTGCATCTTGGAAAAGCAGTGCATGGTGTTGCGCGCCGGCGATTGGGTTGTGAAAGAAGAGGGGCGGTGGCGCGTTTTGCGCCGGCCGGAAGAGCGGACCGAATATCTACATCGGCGTGAAGAGAAAGATCTCTTTGTCCTCGAGCGGATCGAGATGAAAGGGACCCAACGCGTTGCATATGGCGCCTATTTTGCGCCCAATCGGACCGCATTTCAGCCCATGACGCTCGTCGCGCAAGGACCGCAGCGCACATTGAAAGGGGTCAGTCGAAGAGGCGCTAAATGAGATGGCTCGGATTCTTGGCAATTGCGACAGCGCTGTGGGGCGATCCACTCCTAGATAAACGGGAAGCGCTGAAAACAATTCAGGCGCAAGCGCTGCATCTTTACGAAACGGAAGCCAATTCTGAAAAGTACGCACAGCTGCTCAGCGAGATGCAGGGCGTGCGGCGCGAAATCGATCAGCTGGAAGAAGAGTGGCGCAAGACGCAAGGGGCGCAATTCGATGAGCCGTTTGCCCTTTGGGATATTGGGGAAACCACCGTATCGCAATTGGTGATGGAATATGGGGGGACCGATGCCCTCTATATTGTGCCGCCCGAAGTGGCCTCGATGAAGGTCTATTTGTACTCCAGCTTGCCGTTTCCGCGCGCCTTATGGCCCGAGATGATCGAGGCAATTTTGATGCATAACGGACTAGGCGTTAAGAAGTTAAATGCATATGTAAAGCAGCTTTACATCCTCAAGCTCGACCCATCGACGATCGAAGGGGTGCTGTCGCGGGCGGAGGATTTAGCCTTATTTGGCCCCCACGCGCGCCTCTTTTACGTGTTTTCGCCGCCCGCTGAACAGGCGCGGTGGGTGCAGGCGTTTTTTGAGCGGTTTTCCGACCCGAAAGGGGTTTCGATTCAAACGGTGGGGAGTAAGGTCGCCGTCGTCGCGCCGCGCGAGTCGATCGAGCATTTGCTGCAGTTGTATAAAGCCGTTTGGGAAACCGACCGAGGCAAGGGCGTGCGCCTTGTCGCGCTTGCGAAGCTCGACCCTATTGAAGCGGAAAAAGTGTTGAAGGCGCTCTTTGCCGAAGGAGCGGGTCGCAACGGTCGCCCGCCCCACTTCGCAACGCTTGGCATTGAAGAGCTCACGACATTGGTCTTGCCGCAGGGATTGGTCTTGATGGGAGACAGCGAGGCGGTAAGCCGCGCGGAGCAGATTTTAGTCGACCTCGAATTGCAGTGCGAAGATCCACAGGAGCGAGTGATTTTTTGGTATGCGTGCAAACACTCGGCTCCCGATGAAGTAGCCGATGTGCTGGGGAAAATTTACGCCTCCTTCTCCGATTCTGAAGACGAGGAAGAGGGGATTGTAGAAGCCGTTGGGGAGCCCACAACGCCCCTTGTAAAGCCAGAATCGACCGCCACTCGCCATCGGCGCAATTTCGTCGTCGACCCGAAGACCGGCTCGATCCTCATGGTGGTCCGCCGCGACGAAGTAGGTAAGATTAAGGGGCTGTTAAAGAGACTCGATGTCCCAAAGCGGATGGTGCAGATCGATGTGCTCCTCGTCGAAAAGAGAATTCAAGATCGGCGCCAATCGGGGATCAATTTACTCCAGATCGGCTCCACGGCAACCGACAGAAAAGAGGGAGGCGTCTCTTTCAATGCGCGGGAGCGGGGTCTGTTGCAATTCTTGATCAGCCGCCCGGCAGAAAAATACGTAGGGTTTGACCTCGCGTACCAATTTCTGCTCGCGCAAGACGATCTCCGCATCAATGCCAACCCCTCTGTGATCGCGGTCAACCAAACACCGGCGACCATCTCGATTGTCGAGGAGATCTCGATCAACAATGGCGCCGTGACGACCGAAGCGCGCCGCATGAATGCAGTAGAAAAATCGTTTACCCGAGCGCAGTTCGGGATTACGATCACCATGACGCCCACCATCCATCTCTCCGAAGAGGAGCAAGAGGGGTTTGTCTCGCTTGCGACGAATGTCACCTTTGAAACGGTGCAGACGTTGGGCGACGATCGGCCGCCCGTGACGCGCCGCCACATCGAGAACGAAGTGCGGATCGCCGACGGCGAAACGGTGATTCTCGGCGGTTTGCGCAAGCGAGCCGAAGAGGAGACGCGGGAGAAAATTCCGTTCTTGGGCGATATTCCCGGCATTGGCAAACTCTTTGGCGGCACACGCGCCACCGATACCAATACTGAGATGTTGATCTTCATCACGCCCCACATCATCCGCAATCCGGTCGACGACTTGCGCCGCCTCCGCGAATTGACGGTGCAGCGGCGCGTGGGCGACATCCCCGAATTTTTAGATCGGCTGTTCGAGGCGAAGCAGCGGGAGCGGGCAGGTCGGTTTGAGCAAAGCCTCAAACTGCTCGTCGACAAACTGTGATCGCCGATCTCTCTTCCTATCGCTTGGTGCGCGAGCGGCTAGGGAGACTCCCGTATGCCTTGGCGCGCGAGGGGAAAACCATCGCGCTTGACGAGACTGAATTCGACATTACAGTTGCGATTGCCGACGCGCTCGCCCTTTCGGTCCTCGATGAAATCCGCCTCCTGACGCGCAAGCGGGTTGTTTCCGTTGTGGCCACCCGCGACAGCATCGACCTCGCGCTCGAATTGTGTTACCAACACAAAGAGGGAGAGATGGAGCGGGCCCTCTCTTCCATTGGGAAAGACAGCAGACGGGAGGAGTGGAGCGGCGTCGACTTACTCGACGCGCGCGACGAATCGCCAGTTGTCCGCTTTGTCAATCTCACCTTGTTGGAGGCCATTCAGCAGGGGGCCTCCGATATCCACCTCGAGCCGGGGGAGCAGGGCGTGTCGCTCCGCTACCGGATCGATGGCGTGCTGCAAAGGAGGGAACCGCCGCCGCTGGAGGCGCAGATCGCAGTTGCCACCCGCCTCAAGGTGATGGCGCAGCTCGATATCGCCGAACAGCGATTGCCCCAAGATGGGCGCATTGTCCTGCGGATCGGCGGCCGCGAAGTGGACTTGCGCGTCAGTACGATTCCGACCATTCACGGCGAGCGGATCGTGCTGCGGATCCTCGACAAAGGCAATATCCTCCTCGGCCTCGATCGGATCGGAATGACCGAATCGCTCTTGCACAAGGTGCGCCGCCTCACCTCGGCCCCCGAGGGGATTGTGCTCGTGACGGGCCCCACCGGCAGCGGCAAAACCACGACGCTCTACAGCGCGCTCAGCGAACTCAACGCGGCAGAGATGAATATCCTCACAATCGAAGATCCGGTGGAGTACAAACTTCCGGGGATCTCCCAAATCCCGGTGAATCCGCGGATCGAACTCAACTTTGCGCGCGGGTTGCGCCACATGTTGCGGCAAGACCCCGACGTCATTTTAATCGGCGAAATCCGCGATCGGGAGACCGCCGAAATCGCCATTCAAGCCTCCTTGACAGGGCATCTCGTCTTCAGCACGCTCCACACCAACGATGCGCCATCGGCGATCACCCGTCTCGTCGACATGGGGATCGAACCCTACCTGCTCGCCTCATCGCTCATCGGCGTACTGGCGCAGCGGCTCGTGCGCAAGAATTGCCCTCACTGCACCTCTGCCTACACGCCGTTGAGCCACGAATGCGCCGAAGTAGGGCTACCTCAACAGCCGTTATATAGGGGCGCCGGCTGTTCCCACTGCCTGATGACCGGCTACAAGGGGCGCCACGCGCTCTACGAATTGATGGGGATGAGCGCGCGGATCAAAGAGCAAACGGTGCAGCGGATGAATACGCAGGAGATCCGGCGCATTGCGCGCGAAGAGGGGATGGAGACACTGTTTGAATCGGGACGCCGCCTCGTCGCGAGCGGAACGACGACAGGAAGCGAGCTCTTGCGGATGACGCGGCTCGCTGAGGGGGACTAGTGCCGCTCTTTGCCTATCGCACACTCAACGGTCAGCAGGGGACCATCGAAGCGCTCCACCTCACCGAGGCCAAGGAAAAACTCCATCGACGCGGCCTGCTCATTGTGACAATTGGACCGCACAAACACCGCGCCCTCCGCCTCAGCTTGCGCGATCGGCAGGTGATCATGCGCGAACTGGCGCGCCTCTTGCAGGCCGGATTGCCGCTCTACGAATCGCTCCGCTTGCTCGAAGAAAAATACCGCGGCCATCGGGCGCACCTGCTTTTCCTCAGCATCAGCGAACAGGTGCGCACCGGCATTCCCCTCTCGCGCGCGCTGGCTGCCCATCCGAAACTCTTTTCTCTGATGGAGACATCGCTTGTCTCCAATGCGGAAAAAACGGGATCGCTTGCTGCAGCCTTCCGCGAACTGGCATCGCTGTTGCAGCGGCAAATCCAAATCCGCAAACAGCTCGTCGGTGCCCTCCTCTACCCTGCCCTCCTCGGCACCTTTTGCCTCTTTGTCATGGGGCTCCTCCTCTTTTACGTAATCCCCTCTTTGCAAGATCTGTTTGAAGGGCGAGAACTCAATCCGTTGACTCACGCGGTCTTGGCGCTCAGTCGGGTGGCCATCGCCTGTAAAGCCAGCCTGATCTTCGGCACCCTCACCCTCATCGGCGGTTGCGTTGGATCGCTGTATCACCCTAAGAGCAAACAGTTTATAATTAGATTGGCCGCGCAACTCCCCCTGATCCGCACCCTATGGGCCAAGGCCTCTCTCCTGAGATTCTGTCGCGCCGCCTCTACCTTATTAGAGGGGGGGCTGCCGGCCCTCCACGCCTTTCGGGAAGCGCGCCCTCTCCTCCGCCACCCGATCCTCGAAGAACTGGTTGTCAAGGCAGAGCAAGCGCTGCAACAAGGATCCCTTTTTTACCAGCCGTTCGAAGGGCATCCGCTCGTGCCGCCGCTCGTGCCGCGCCTCTTTGCGTT
>CAYGOG010000035.1:0-8511 GCA_964351415.1 uncultured bacterium
GGGCGGGGTGTTGCACGATCGGGAGCTCGCGTTTTTCGGGGAGCAGTGTTCCCGCCTCGCGTATCGGCTTTTGGTCCCCTGCACAACGCCCCATGTCCTGTCGCGCTACTCTTGGGAGCAAAATCGGGAGCTGCTCGCGCGCGTGCCGGTGGAGAGCGAAGGAGATCGGCAGCTGGTGTCCTTTTTGGAACAGCGGTGGCTCTCAAAATCGACCGGATTTTTGCCCCAGATGATCGACTGGCTCCACCCGCTCTATGGCGTTTACGTGCAAACGCATCCCGAGACGACCCATTCCTACGCGCGCAATCCGGCGAACCACTTTTCCCAGACCTACCTGAAGCGGGCCGACGCGTGGAAGCAGGTGCTCCCCGAGCCGCAGGACTTCCCGCTGGTGCTGACCCGGCCCTTTGACGTGCAGCCTTACTTGCAGCCCCGGGTGATTGTCAGCAGGGAGCAATTGGCAGAGCTGCATTTGGAGCGACCCGAATTGCTCGACGTGACCGACCTGCAAATGGATCGGGATGCGATCCGGGCGGCCCTGATCGCCCGCGGGATCAATCTCGACTGCGCGATTTGCATGAAGCGAGAGACCGGAGAGGGGATTGGCGGCATTCGCCTGTTGCCGATGGGAGACGTGCAGGCGCAACACCAATGGCTGCTCGAGCGGATTTCCTATTTTGGCCTCACGGCCAATCGGGTGGAGCTCGACCGGGTGCCCCCCTTGATCCCTACAGGTGAGCGCAAGCTGTTGCCCCTGCCCGCGCAAACGCCAGAGGCGTTTCTCTCGATACTTGCGGAGATGTCGCTGCCGCAAGATCTCTTGACAACTGCGACGGTGAAGCTGTTGCGCGGGATCTTGGCCGAGGCGCGCCCTCTTGAGTCAAAGGCGCGGCAGACTGTTGTGCAGCTGTCGCTAGCTAAGATTGAGCGGCAGATGCAAGCGCTCGAAGAGCCGTTTTACCCGCGGGCGTTTCAGCTCGAGCAGGTGCACGCGGATTTGTGCCCGCTCCTCGAGATCTACTCTCCGTTTACAGCGGCCGATTTTGCCGACATCTGCCGCGCCCAGCTGCACTCTATCCCGGCGGCGCTGCGGAAAACGGCGATCTTTGGCGTACACACGGCGGGGATGACGTGTCTGGGAGGCATTTTGCGCGCGGTTGAAGAGAGCCTGCAGGGGCGGCCTCTAATTCTCTACGGGCAAAACACCTATTACGAGAATCTCGCCGCCGCCAAACTAAAAGGGGAGACGGTGGGCGTCGAGGAGGCGACGGAAGCCGACTGGGCTCAAGCCGACCTGTTATTGGCGCACTTCAATCCGGTGCTCTCGCTGGATCCGCTGCGGGACGCCTATCGAGTCGAAGCGGTAGCTGACTCGGTGCGGCGCGCCCTTGTGGGACGCACCAAGCCACTCACCCTTGCGCTCGACTCGACGGTGGATTACATCGATTCACAGCGAGCGGGGGCTCTTTTGACGGAGTTTCAGAAGGCGATCGAGACGGGACAGCTCAATGTAGTTGTCTACCGGAGCGGCTTGAAGTTCGATCTATTCGGGATGGACCACTATTGCGGCGCTCCCTACGCCATGATCCACAGCAGAGATCCCCACTGGAGCTCCTTCGATGCCCGCCTGGCCGATCCGGCGCTCCAAACCGACCGGTTGAGCCTCAACTGGTTTTGCCTCGCCTACAAGAGCGCCTTTGAGGAGCTGGAGACGTATCGGACGCAGGTATTTGCCCATACGCGCGCCCTTCTTCAAAAAATCCCTCCCCATTTGCTATCCGATCCCGAGGCGCGCTACCAGGTATCGGGAGCGGAAGAGGGGGCCGATCTCGCCTTTATCGACCTCAAGGTGCGCGGGCCCCTCCATGCGCTCAGAGGGGCGGCGCTGATGGGCGCGCTTCTCTATACGGGCTGTATGGAGGCGGGGCACCCCATTTTTACCCGCCTGAGCTTTGGGTTTTTCCACCCCAATTTTTTCGTCCTGCATGGGGAAGATGTGACCACCTTGCGGCTCACGTTAGGGCTCGATCCGGGGCAGGTAGAGGTGCTCGCCGCCTGCTTTCAGAAGATCGATGAATTGAACCACTAGACAGACTTCGGGCAGTCATGGTATAGTACCCAATACCAATGACCATAAAAGGAAAGAGAGTGTCATGAGTAAGCACAAAGGTACAATCAAATTTTTTAACTCCCAAAAGGGCTTCGGGTTCATTACACCTGATAACGGCGGGAAAGACATCTTCGTTCACGTAAACAACGTGAAGGGAAATGCAGATTCTCTCCGCGAAGGCTCCAAAGTGGAGTACGTAGAGGGAATGGGCCGTAAAGGTCCAGAAGCTACAGACGTTTCAATTCTGTAACTTTCTCTAATCTTGAGTTTCGGCGCCTTTTCTCATCAAAAAGGCGCTTTTTTATTGTCTCTCGTGTATGGGTAGGCCAAGGAGCCTTTCATGCTGGGACTGTTTCAGTGGATTTGCCGATTTAACTTCGGAAACTTTGAACGCGAGGAATTTAAAAAATTTCTTCGCATGGGGCTGATCTTTGCCCTGATCATCGGCGTTTATTGGACTCTCCGGCCGCTCAAAGACGCGATCTTCATCCAGTTAGTTGATAAATTGCACCTGCCGTATGCCAAGACTGTCTCGGTGCTGGCTCTGTTGCCCCTCGTCATGTTCTACACCAAGCTCCTCGAGCGTACCTCGCGCGAGCGGATGCTGATTATCCTCCCCACCTTTTACGGCCTGGCCGTCCTCTGCTTTAGCTTGATGATCTTCTTTGTCCAGGCTCCGGCCCATGAGATTGCCGAGAGGGCCTCTTGGTGGTGGCTGAGCACTCGGCTTTTGGGCTACCTCTGGTACCTCTTTGTGGAGAGCTTTGGCTCTCTGGTGGTCGCTCTCTTTTGGGCATTTGCCGCCGATACGACCGACCCGACTCATGCCAAGAGGGGCTTTCCCCTTGTCGTCGCAATTGGCCAAATGGGGGGGATTATCTGCCCCTATACTGTGGGGGGATTGCCCCACCGATTGGGCCTCGGGACCGATTCGCTCTCGATGGTGGTGCTCGGCGCTCTCATCCTCGCGATTATCCCGCTTGTGCGCTACTTTCTCCGTGCGACGCCGAAACACCTGTTGACCGCGTTTGAGGGGAAAAACGAAGCGGCCGCTGAAGCGGAGCAAGAGCCCGGGTTTCTAGAAGGGCTGAAACTGATGGTGCGGCACCGCTATCTGATGGGGATTTTTGCCGCGAACTTCATCTACGAAGTGGTGGTGACGATCTTCGACTTCAACTTTAAAATCGCCGCCAGCACGCAATACACAGGCGTCGCGCTCAGCCACTACCTCAGCCTCTACGGCTCGAGCGTGAATGTCGTTTCGCTGGCGTGCCTTCTCCTCGGGATCAGCAACGTGACCCGCTTCCTCGGCGTCGGCGTTGCATTGGCTGCAATGCCGATTATCGTAGGGGGAGCGCTCATGGGCTTTCTCTCGCTCGACAGCCTTGCGTTTCTCTTCTCTTTGATGGTGGGATCGAAGGCGATCAACTACGCCCTCAACGGCCCTGCGCTGAAGCAGCTCTACATCCCCACCACGCCGGACGTGCGCTTTAAGGCGCAAGCGTGGATCGAGACGTTTGGATCGCGCGCCTCCAAAGAGGCGGGGTCGATCTTCAACATGCTTCTCGCGCCGCTCCAAAGGGCCTTTGGCGAAGTGGTGGGGCGCTCCCACTACCTGATCCTCAGCGGGGCGATCGGCTTTCCGCTGCTGGCGCTCTGGTTTGTCACCGCTGTTTTCCTGGGCCGCACCTTCAAGAAGGCGATCCAGGAAAAGCGCGTAGTCTGTTAGGTAGAGAGAACAGGATATGTAGGATATCCGCTCCCGCTTCGCGAAAGCGGGCAGGATACGGCTCGCTAACGCGAGCCTGCAGGATATGAAAAGGATCCTGCTTATCCTGCCTCACGAGCGTTAGCGAGTGGGTATCCTGCCTATCCTGTGTCTCTAATTAGCGGTTGCCTGAGGGGAAGTGCCGCTTTTTGTTGCCGAATGAGGGGCGGTTTGGGCCTCCAAAGCGGCGGCCGCCGGCTCCCGGACGGCGGGGGCCGTTGGAGGGAGGACGGGGCGCGTCTTTGAACTTCGGTTCGAGCCCTTCCAGGGTATGGATGGCGATGGCTGAGCCGAGTTGCCGCTCGATGTGGTGCATGTTCCGCTTTTCACGGTGCGAGGCAAACGAGATCGCAGTCCCTTTTGCGCCGGCGCGGCCGGTGCGGCCGATGCGGTGGATAAAGTCTTCCGCTGTGTTGGGAAGGTCGAAGTTTACGACGTGCGACAGGGTGGGAATGTCGATGCCGCGCCCTGCGACGTCGGTCGCGACGAGGACGTCGAAATGGCCGCGCCGCATGTCTTCGACGGTGCGGGTGCGTTGCCGTTGGCGCATGTCGCCGTGGAGCGCGCTGACGGCGACGCCTCGCTGCTCGAGTTTGCGGGCGAGTGAGTCAGCTTGCCGCTTGGTCGAGGTGAAGACAATCGTTTGCTTCAGCTCGCCTGTTTCCAGAAGGCGCTCGAGGAGCCGCTCTTTGTGGTTGAGGTCGTCGGCGATGTAGAGGCGCTGCTCGATGTTCTTCTTGGCCTCTTCTGTGGGAGTCATCCGCAGTTGGAGGGCGTCTTTTTGGAGGCGCTTGGAGAGCGGGAGAATTTTATTGTCGATGGTGGCTGAGAAGAGGAGGGTTTGCCGCTCTTGGGGGCAGAGGGAGGCGATGTGTTCCACGGGATCTACGAAACCCATGTCGAGCATGCGGTCCGCTTCGTCGAGGATGAGGGTTTGGACGCCGCCGAGGTTGATCCGCCCTTGCTCGATGTGGTCGATGAGGCGACCGGGAGTTGCGACGAGGATGGAGAACCGCTTGGAAAGCGATTTGCGCTGGACGGGGTACGGAACTCCACCGAAGATGCAAACAGTCTTGATTTGCGGATGGTTACGGGTAAATTGTTTCGCTGCGTCGGCCACTTGGAGGGCGAGTTCGCGGGTGGGGACCAGGATCAGCGCCTGTGGGTATCCACCATAGGAGGAGGTATGGGCGATCTTGTGGATCAGCGGGAGGAGAAAGGCGGCGGTTTTGCCGGTTCCGGTTTGAGCGGAGGCGAGGAGGTCTTTTCCCTCAAGAAGCGGCGGAATCGAGGCAGCTTGGATGGGGGTTGGCTCGTTGAACCCAATTTCCTGCAAAGTCTTCAGGATGGCGGGATCTAACGAAAATTCAGAAAATAGGGGCACAGAAACCAACGGGTTAAATGGTAAAATAAAGGGTAACGGAAGGATGATATCCGATTACCCTCTATTTGCCCACACTTATTAACCGCGTCTGGAAAACCAGAGGGTTCCGGCTCCGATCACGATCATGGCAGCGCCCCCCATAAACAGGATGGCGACGAGGCCTTTATAGTAAATAATTTGATCCTCGGCGATCCGACCCGCTGTGTTGGTGATCGGGTTGGAGGGGAACATGCCCGACACGGTGTCGAGTTTGCCTTCGGCTGCTAGGATGCGGTTGCGTTGGATCATGCCGAAGCCGATCACGCAGATGCCGGCGACTAAAAGAATGATTGCAGTCATACGCTTTACTTTAAACATGGGGTACCTCTAGCCCCCAGATATCAGTCGGCGTCGATCGAGACAAGAGAGAAGACGGGGGCCTTGATTCGGTCGCGGCCCTGGAGGCCGCTTAGTTCGATGAGGAAGGCGGTTTCGGCGACGGTACCCCCTAGACTTTCTACGAGTTGGGAGGCGGCTGCGGCGGTGCCGCCGGTCGCGAGGAGGTCGTCGATGATGAGGACCCGTTCGCCGGGTTGGATGCTGCCGATCTCGATTTCAAAGGAGCTGGTTCCGTATTCGAGAGCGTAGTCGACGCGGTTGACAGGGGTGGGGATTTTACCCGCTTTGCGGATCATGACGAAGGGGAGGTTGAGCTCGTAGGCAAGCGCCGAACCAAAGACAAAGCCGCGCGAGTCGAGGCCGGCAATCACTTGAATGTTCTGGTCGCGGTAGCGGTCGGCAAAGGCGTGGATCACCTGGTGGAACGCCTCGGGATCGCGCAGTAACTTAGAGTACCAGCGGAAGACGATGCCCGGCTTTGGAAAATCGGGAATGGAGGTGATGTGGGTTTCGACCCACGCAGGGCTGCCGATCATAATGAGTGCGAGCAAAAGGGTGTTCATACGGGTCGAGAATTCTATTGGAAATTTCCATTGATAGCAAGTATCGTACAGAAGATATGAGTACGTGGGAATCGCTTTCTCTGATCGCCGGCGCTGTGCTCGGAGAGGTGGCGCAAGAGAGTATCGACAACGACTTTCCCGAGACGCTTGCGGAGATGGCGACCGATCCCACCGCGCCGCTTACGCAGCTGCAGTTGCAAGATTGGGTCGACGTCACGCTTTACGGCTCCGACAATGTGGCCAACACCTTCATCGTGCGCCCCGAAGCGGCATTTTCTCCGCGCCACTACTTTCCGTTTGCGCAAATTCTGCGCATTCAGGGCGAGCTCGAGACTCTGCCCCGTTCGCCGCATGGCGACAACATTACGGGCTTGGGCGACTTTCAAATCTACGATCTGATCCTCTTCGGCACGCCGCGCTGGGGGCGTTGGGGCCTGGGGCCGATGGGGATCATCCCGACTGCGACCAACAACAAGCTTGGGCAAGGCAAGTGGCAGGTGGGGCCTGTCGCGGCGCTTGCGATCCTCAATGTGCCGCGGTGGCAGTTTGGCTTCTTGGCGCAAAATCCCTACTCCTATGCGGGGAACGGGAGCCGTCCCGATGTGATCTCGCTCTTTCTACAGCCCTTTATCGTGTTTCACTTTGACCACGGCTGGTATCTGAACACCGATGCGCAGTGGACATTCCAGTGGAATCCGTCCAAGACGCTGATTCCGCTCAACTTTGGCTTTGGCCGCGTGTTTACGATCGGCACGCAAGACGTGAACATGTTCCTGCAAGGGGAGTGGATGGCCTATCACAATCATACGGTCATTGCGCCCCATACGACGATCAAGCTGGGCTTCCATTTCTTATTTCCTGAGTAAGAAACTCAGCTTGCAAATAACAGTGGAGTTAGCAGAAAATCTTACGCTATTTCTTGAGGCTGATCGTGCCTACGATTTCAGAGTTTTTTGGCATTCAGATTATGATGTTTTATGACGATCACCCTCCTCCTCACTTTCATGCGAGATATGGTGAGTACGAAGCATTCATCCAGATATCGCCATTAGGAGTGTTAAAGGGAGAGTTGCCGTCTAGAGCGTTGAGCCTCGTGATCGAATGGGCTCACCTCCATCAACAAGAGTTGATAGAAGTTTGGAATTATGCTGCAAACAATAAAAAGCTACACAAAATCCCTCCGCTCCAATAAATGGGGAGGTATGAAGTTTAAGAGGGCGAAGATTGTCGCTTGTGAAGCACGGCCAAAATATCGTGTGTGGATTCAGTTTGACGATGGGCTCGAAGGTGAAGTTGACTTGAGTCATCTTGTTGGCAAGGGAGTCTTCGAAGCTTGGAAGTCCGTTGAGTTTTTCAATCAAGTGAGAGTGGATCCGAAGAGCGACACACTGGCTTGGGGTAATGATATCGATCTCGATCCCTACACCTTGAGAGAACGCCTTTTATCGAAATAGGATCGAAAGCTCTCTTTTGATTCGAGATGCCGAATAAAAAAACAAGAAAAAGGGTTTTCCCTAGGCAGTCGGGGGTTGCACCCCCCGCTGTCCCCCACAAGCGGTTCACCCGGTAAATTCCCTTACAAGACTCGCAATTCGTTGCGGTACTCTCCCTCTAGTGGCAATGAATTCTGAATGCATTGCTTACAGAACACATTGTAAAGCCGGCTTTACATTGAGTTTCGTGTTGTGGGGGCGGCGGGGGGGCGAAGCCACCCGACCGGAGGCCCCTGGCAGGGGGCCTTGAGCTCTGCGGAGCAGCCGATATAAGCAAGATGATTTTTATCCTGCCCATCCTGCCGGCGCGCGTTAGCGCGACGATCCTGCTTATCCTGTGTTCTCTAAAATAAAAAAGAGCTCATCCTATTTGTGCTCGTTTGCCGAGGAGGAAGAGGGCAAGGTAGGGGAGCCAGAGCCCGAGTGGCGGGATGAGCTGGTTTTCAGCGAGGATTTGCGCGCTGTCGAGGGTGACGAGGAGCGCGATCCACGCGAGGAGAGAAAGCGCGAGGGGAAGGATGAGGCGCTTGGTGCGCGAGAAGGTGAGCGCAAAGGGGAGGAGCGCGAAGAGGAGGGTTGGCGTGAGGAGGGGGCGCGAGAGTTTGCTGTGCAATTGGGTGCGGCTTGCGGGGGTGGGAACTTCCCGGAAGAGGGTGGAGAGGGGCCGCGAGTCGAGGGGCCGAAAGTGGTCGGGCTCTTGGAGGAGCGAGGTGGGGAGGTCGAATAGGAAGAGCTCGTCGTAAGAGTCGGATTTAGTGAGGAGGGGAGAACGGGTGAAGTGGTCGACCCAGGCGCCGCGGGGCGGAATGGTGGAG